>NZ_JBHYIK010000074.1:42277-47512 GCF_042739735.1 Amycolatopsis sp. NPDC059027
GTGGGGCGCTGGGTCCTACCTTGGCGGCGACCGCACCGTAGGGGACGTGGATCGTCGCGAACGGAGCGTTCGCGACATGCGCTGCCACCTGGCAGGCCCCGGCCGTGCTTGTCCAAGGTCGCGACGGGCAGGTCCGTGGGTGTCTCCCTGAGGGACCCAGAGTCCCTCAGGGAGGTACCCACGTCACGACCGCCCCCATACGTCCTTTGTAGACAGCGGCTAAACCCCGGCAGGAGCACCGAACCAGCGGGCCAGTGCGTCGCGAAGCCCGTCCGGGTCACCGGCGAAGCAGACGTAGCCGTCCGGCCGGACAAGGCGGACATCGCCGGGGTCGCCGGGTGTGTGGTCCACCCGGTCCCGCCAGCCGTCGGCGATCCCGGGCGGTCCGCCGAGCAGCAGGCCACGCCCGGAGTGCAGCTCGACGTCCGGCAGCCGGGCGCCCAGCAGCGGATGGGCCGGGCCGTCCGGCATGTCGTAGCGGATCTCCAGACCGGAGATCATGCCCGCCAGCAGGCGGTTCCCGTCCGGGGTTGCGGCCAGTTCGGCGGTGATGGCCCGCAGCGCGAGCACGTCCGGATCGGGCACCAGCAGCACGCCCTGCGCCCGGGTGTTCTGCAGTACCCGCGCGGCCACCGGATGCCGTTCGGTGTGGTAGGTGCCGAGCAGGCCCTCCGGCGCCCAGCCCGCGACCGCCGCGCCGAGCTTCCAGCCCAGGTTGAACGCGTCCTGCACGCCGAGGTTCAGCCCCTGCCCGCCCGCCGGTGAGTGGATGTGCGCGGCGTCCCCCGCGAGGAACACCCGGCCCGTCCGGTAGTGCTCGGCCTGCCGGGAGGCGTCGGTGAAGCGCGAGGCGTGGCGAACTTCGAGCAGCTTCGCGCTGTCCCCGTGTGCCTGGTGCAAGGCGGCCCGGACCTCCTCTTCGGTGATCGGCGCGTCGCGGCCCAGCTCCTGCTGCTCCTGGCTCGCGAACACGAAGCGGTACGCGTTGTCCTCCAACGGGATCAGGAAACCCGACCTGCTCGCGGACGGTTCGAGGTTCGGTATCCGCCATTCCGTGGGCAGCCTCGGATCCTCGGCCAGCACGACGTCGGCGACGGCCATCGAAACCCGCCCGTCCCTGCCGGGGAAGGCGACGCCCAGCTCCTTGCGCACCCGGCTGCGCCCGCCGTCGGCACCGACCGCGTAGTCCGCGCGCAGCGTCCACTCCCCCTCGGGGCCGCCGACTGCGAGGGCGACGCCGTCGGCGTCCTGCTCCAGCCGAAGCAGCTCGGTGCCCCGCAGCACCGGGACACCCGCACCGGCGAGCCGGGCTTCCAGTGCCTCCTCGACCCGGCCCTGCGGAATACCCACCTGGTAAGGAAACCGGGTGTCGAAGACCGCGTAGTCCAGGCGCAGCCCCGCGAAGTGCCCGCCGGGGACGTTCGCGAAGGCCCGCTCGGCGATCGGCGCCAGCCAGCCCCGCGCGTCGAGCAGTTCGGCGGTGCGCGGCTGGAGGTTCAGCGCCTTCGACTGCGGGCTTCGCGCGGCCAGCCGGTCCAGGACGACGACGCGCGCTCCGGCCAGGTCCAGTTCGCTGGCCAGCACCAGCCCGGTCGGCCCGGCGCCCACGACGATGACGTCCGCGTCCATACCCGCCTCAGACCTTCAGGCCGTGCTTGGTGACGTACCGGATGTGGAAGGCGATCAGCCCGCCGAGCACCACGAGCCACTGCAAGGTGCTCACGAGCGGGACCGAGTCGATCGGCAGGCTGTAGGCGAGGATCACGCGGACGACCGCGTCGAGGCAGAAACCCAGCCCCCACACCAAGGTCACCACGCGCAGATGCCTGCGGAACGCCGGTTCGGTGTCCCAGCGGGAGTCCCACTGCCGGTGCCCTTCGGCGCCGATCTTCACGGTGACGATCGTGCGTGCCATCGACCGCATGAACGGCTGCCGGGTCAGCAGCGAGCCGAGCACCCACAGGCCGAGCGCGCCGAAGATCCAGCTGTCGCGGACCAGCATCAGCCGGGGGTCCCCGGTCACCATCGAGGTCAGCGCGCCAAGCAGGACAAGGCTCAGCGTGAACAGGGCGAGCGGGTCGACCCTGCGCTGTTTGACCAGCGTGTACCCGATCATCGGCAGGGCGAGCAGGGCGCCGCCCACCAGCGACAGCCATTGGTTCAGGCCCGCGGCACGCAGGCCGTAGTAGCCGCCGAGCGGCAACACCAGCTCGAGGAGCAGTTGCAGCACCAAATGCTTGCGCAACGCCGCGGTCTTCTCACGGTGGGTCCGTTCCACCGGGGTGGCCGGGGAGGATGCTTCCACAGTCATGGTTTCGTCCTTGTCGTCTGGGGTGGAGGCGGGCACGGTGCCGGTCACTGCTTCCGGACGGCCCGGTCGAAGAGGTCGGCCAGCTCGCGGGCGCACGCCGCCGTGTCGAAGTCCGGATCGACGGCCGCCTGGTTGGTGATCTGATCGAGGGCCCCGTTCACCGCGAGCACCAGCACCCGCGCGTCCAGTTCGCGGATCTCGCCCTGCCGCTGCCCCAGCTGGATCCGCTTCTCCTGCTCGATGGCGAACGCGGCCATGGCGGGGGCGAGGCCACGCAGCTCCGGGTCCTCGTTGTGCACCGCGTTCACGATCGTCTGCAGGGCACGCTGGTGCTTCGGGTACTCGTCGAGCAGGGCGACCCGGGTGGTGATGTAGAGCCGCAGCCTGCCGAGAATACTGGTCTCGGTGTCCATTTTGGACAGCAGGAACTCGCCGTTGACACGCAGCACCTCGGCGACGACCTCGCGGATCAGGTCGTCCTTGCCCTTGAAGTGGTACGAGATCATCCCGGTACTGCTCAGCCCGGCCTGCTTGGCGATCTTGGCGAAGCTGGCACCGGCGTACCCCTGGTCCGCGATGACCTCGATCGCCGCGTCCACGATCTGCGCCCGGCGGGCCGACTCGATGAACGTCCGCCCGCCTTGCTTGTCCGAACTGCTTTTTGCTGGCATGAGCAAAACCCTAGCGCGTCTTGCTTAACTGAGCAAGACCTAGTTCAACCAAGCAAACCGGTGCTCGCCGGGACAAAAGGGACTATCAGGACCCCTGCGCCCGTCGCTTCCCTACCGCGACGGGCGCCGTCGATCGACCCTTCGTTCGGGGGAACTCCGCGGCGGCTTCCCCCGCGCGGCACGCCATCCGGTTTTCGGCCCCGGCCGGGGGATCCGCGACCCGGTCCGCAGCGATCGCCCCTCGTGAGGGTGACAACCGGCACCTGACCCACCCGTTGTTCCGTAGTTGCCGCGCTAGGCCGTCCGTGTTCGTATCCCAGCGTCAGCAGCCGGAGACCACAGACGAGGGAGTGCACTTCATGCGCAGGACAATTGTCCAGGCGGTGGCGGGCGCGGCGGTCGTGGCCGCCACGGTCACCGCCTGCGGATCCGGGGACTCGAACGGCTCCAACGGGGCGTCCGGTTCGAGCGCCGCCGCGTCTTCCGGCGCCGGCGCTCCCAGCTCGGCCGGGCAGGGTGCGGCGAACGGTGCCGCCGGGCAGGTGAACTCGGCGATCGAGCAAGCGCTTCAGCAGAGCCCCCTCACCTTCGAACCGCAGAAGGCGGATCTGACGGACAAGGGAAAGCAGACCTTGGATCAGATCGCCAAGGCGTTGCAGGGCAACGATGTCAAGATCACCGTCGCCACGCACGCCGGCTATCCCGACGCACAGCAGGCGAAGACGTTGTCGGAGAAGCGCGCGCAGGCCATCGCCACCGACCTCGAAGGGCACGGCGTGGCCAAGGACCGCGTCAAGGAAGAAGCGACCGGAAGCGAGAAGGCGCAGGGTGATCAGGCACTGAACACCCAGATCAGCGTCGCGCGGTGACCTGTCGCGACAGTGCGGGCGGACAGCACGGACTGCCCGCCCGCACGACGCTGTCCACAGTGGAGCATTCGAGCCGCTGCCACTACCTCGTGGGACCCAGCGGCTACCCGAACTTCGGCGACGAGCTGATCGCCGCGACGTGGCTGCGTCATCTCGCGCGGACCGAGCCGGACGCCGAGGTCTGGCTGGACTGCCATTCGCCGGGACCCGCGCAACTGCTGCTCGGCGACCTGCATCCCCGCCTGCGGTGCGTCGACACCTTGTGGAGCCTGTGCGGCGAGGCGCCGTCGGACGATCCGTGGGAAGTGGCCGCGTGGGTGCAGGAGGTCGTGCACGATCCCGGACGCGCGCCGCGACGCGACGCGGGAATCGCCCTGCTCGGCCGCGCCGACGTCGTGCACCTGATCGGCGGCGGCTACCTCAACGCCCTGTGGCCCCGGCACATCGGCCTGATCGCGGGCGCGGCCGCCGCGGCCCGGCGCTCCGGCGGACGCGCGGCCATGACCGGCCAGGGATTCATGCCGTGCCCCAGCGGCGCGACCCACCTCCTGCGCTCGCTCGCCGACCGGTTCGACGTGGTCGACGTCCGCGACGATCCGTCAGCGGAGTTGCTGGCCGGGTCCGCCGCCGCGTACCGCACCTGTGACGACGCGTTTCTCGATCTCCCCGAGCCGCCGGCACATTCCCGGGCCCGCGAATTCGTTTTGTGCGTGCAGTCGGACATCGGCGACCTCGAAGTGTCCACATTGGCCGCAAGGGTACTCGGCATGCTGCGTGCCTGGCGTGCCGAACCCGGTCAGATCGCCGTCGTGGAAGGAATTCCGCGGGTGGATCGCGCGGTCCACGTCCTGCTCGAACACGAGCTCGACGGCGCCGAGTTCCACCCGTTCCGGGACGTCTGGCGGCACGGGGTGCCCGTGGCACCCGGGCAGACCTGGATCTCCACGCGCTACCACCTGCACCTGGTGGCCGCGGCCGCCGGGGCGACCGGGGTCGCGCTCAGCGTTTCGCCCGACTACTACGCGACCAAACATCGGAGCCTGGCCGACCTCGGCTCGGGGTGGACACCGCTCGACGCGCTGTCGACGGAGATACCGGAACGCCCGGACGGGAACGGGTTTCCGGCCTCGGTCATGCGGCGCTGCCGTCAGCTGAAGCTCTCGGTCGCCGAGGCGATCTACGGCACCCCGCCGAACGCGCCGGCCGTGCCCACCGAGGAACCTGCTACGCGACGCCGGGTGCTGCGGCCCCGGTGGTCCCGGGCGAGCGGCTGAGCCGAGCTGACGACCGCGCCCCTTTGTCGGGGGGGGCCGCGGGCGGGGCGGCGGGACGAGCCCCCCACCCATAGGGGGCAGAAAGGGGCCCCCGCCCGATGTCGCGAGGG
>NZ_JBHYIK010000075.1:0-35850 GCF_042739735.1 Amycolatopsis sp. NPDC059027
GGGGGGGGGGGGGGGGGGGGGGGGGGGGGGGGGGGGGGGGGGGGGGGGGGGGGGGTGGGGGGGGGGGGGGGGGGGGGGGGGGGGGGGGGGGGGGGGGGTGTGGGGGGGGGGGGGGGGGGGGGGGGGCCCCCCCCCCCACGACAGCAGCAGGGCACCGCCGGCGACGGCGGCCGGGACGAGGGCGAGCAGGCGCTTGTTCATGGTGTGTCTTCCCCCTTGTGAAAGATTTTTCGCTCTTTGCCTGTCCAGACGGGCGAGCTGAGGACCGGGTTGCTCCTGCAGGCAAACATAAATTACTGACTACCCGGCGCAACCCGTGAAGGGTTCACACGTCAAAGGGGTCTGCCCGGG
Source organism: Amycolatopsis sp. NPDC059027 (assembly GCF_042739735.1). Taxonomy (NCBI): domain Bacteria; kingdom Bacillati; phylum Actinomycetota; class Actinomycetes; order Pseudonocardiales; family Pseudonocardiaceae; genus Amycolatopsis; species Amycolatopsis sp. NPDC059027. The sequence continues at coordinate 352 of NZ_JBHYIK010000075.1, forward strand.
GACACCCCGGGTTGCGGACCGCGCAACAAAACAGCCGGCTCAGGCCAATCGGGTCAGTTCCACCGAGACGTCCAATGTGGACTGGCCGCCCCCGGTGAAGATTCCCTTCAACGGCGCCACGTCGGCGTAGTCGCGGCCGGTCGCGACCCAGACGTGCCGGGGACCGACAGGGATCGCGTTCGTCGGGTCGTGGGCCCACCAGCCGCCGGTCCAGACGTCCACCCAGGCGTGGCTTTCCCCGGCGACGACCTCGCCCAGCTTCGCCTCCGGCTTCGTGTGGAGGTAGCCCGAGACGTACCGCGCGGGGATCCCGATCGCTCGCAGCATCACCAGCGTGACGTGGGCGAAGTCCTGGCACACGCCCTCGCGTGCCCGCCACGCGTCCGTCGCCGTGCTGTGCACCCCGGTCGTCCCCGGCTGGTACTTCAGCTGCTTGTTGACCCACTCGCACACCGAAAGCACCGCGTCCGCCGGGTCCAGTCCCTTGCGCAGGTCACGGGCCACTTTGGACAGTTCGGGATCGCGCGGGGCGTACGGCGTCGGCGTCAGGTACTCGGTCCGGTGGTCGACGACGGTGTCGCTGTGCAGTTCCTTCCACGTGGCCGTGCGGATCGGTTCGGCCTCGTCGGCGGTCTCGACGACCGACGTCGCGAGCACGGTGAACTCCGTGTGCGGCGCGTGCAGGTCGAACGACGTGACCACGGTGCCCCAGTAGTCCGTGTACCGGTACGCACGCGTGGCCGGCGTCGTCTCGATGCGCGTCGCGACCGTGGTCTGGCGCCGGTCCGAACGCGGGGTCAGCCGGGCCTCGTTGTACGACTGGGTCGCGGGCGTCGCGTACCGGTAACCCGTCCGGTGCGCCACCCGAAGCTGCCACGTCACAGCGAAACCTCCGCGCCGCTCCAGGCCACCCACGGTGACGTGTGGAAGTACTGCATCGAAACCGACTCGCCGATGTCCTTTATGGACGTCTGAAGGGAGCCGAGCCGCCGGGGCAGATCCTCCAGCAGGTCCGACGGCCGCAGGAACTCCAGCTCGCTGCGTGCCCTGCCGAGTTCGCGCAGCGCCTCCGACTGCTCGTTGTGACGCGCGCCGCCGCCGGGGTCGAGCCGTTGCAGGCAGTCCTCGGCCTGGCGCAGCGCGTGGAACACCGAACGTGGGAACAGGGTGTCCCGCATCAGGAACTGCACGACGCGTCCGGCGTCCAGCGCACCCCGGTAGGTCCGTAGGTAGGTGTCCTGCGCGCCCGCCGAGCGCAGCACGGTGATCCAGCCCGGCGAGGAGGCACGATCGGAGACCCGCGAGAGCAGCAGCCGGACGATCATGTCCGCGCGTTCGATCGAGCGGCCGAGCACCATGAACAGCCAGCCGTCGTCGCGGCTCATCGTCGAGTCGGCGAGTCCGGCGAACATCGCCGCTCGTTCCTCCACAAAGGACAGAAAGGCGTGTGGTCCGGCGCGGCGGGCGTACCGCTGCCGGTCCGGCACCGCGTTCCACGTCGCGTTCAGGCATTCCCACAACTCGGTCGAGACGACCTCGCGCGCGCCCCGGGTGTTCTCCCGCGCGGAGTTGATCGAGCCGACGATCGACGCCGGGTTGTCCTTCGCGTAGGCGACCAGTTCGGTCAGCTTCCACACGTCCAAGGACTCGACCTCGGCCGGGATACCGAGCACCGCCAGCAACTGGCGGCTCGCGTGGTCCGGGTCCACGGTCGCGTCCTCCAGCAGCTGGTGCACCGAGACGTTGAGGATCCGGGAGGTGTCGTCGGCGCGTTCGACGTACCGGCCGATCCAGTACAGCGACTCCGCGTTGCGTGCCAGCACTACGAACCTCCCTTAGTTCTGCTGCTGTTGCTGTTGTTGCTGTGACGTGGAAAGTTCCGGCCCCTGTTCGGCGATCAGACCGTCCACAGCGGACACCTCGCCGAGCGCGGGCCGGTCCAGCTCGCGCTCGGCGGTGGACGACCGGGCCGCGAGCACCCAGGTGTCCTTGGAGCCGCCGCCCTGCGAGGAGTTGACCACCAGGCTGCCCTCCGGCAGTGCGACCCTTGTCAGCCCGCCGGGCAGCACGAAGATCTCCTTGCCGTCGTTGACCGCGAACGGCCGGAGGTCGACGTGCCGCGGCGCCAGCCTGTCGTCCACTTTGGACGGCACGGTGGAGAGCTGGACCACCGGCTGGGCGATCCAGCCGCGCCGGTTCGCCTTGACCTTGCGCCGGAGCGTGGCCAGTTCGGCGGCGGTCGCCTCCGGGCCGAACACGATCCCGTACCCGCCGGAACCCTCGACGGGTTTGATCACCAGTTCGTCCAAATGGGACATCACGTGGTCGAACTCGTCCGGCAGCCAGCAGCGGAAAGTGTCCACATTGGGCAGTAGCGGCTTCTCGTTCAGGTAATACTTCACCATTTCGGGCACGTAGGTGTAGACGAGCTTGTCGTCGCCTACGCCGTTGCCGATCGCGTTCGCCACCACGACGTTGCCCGCACGGGCGGCGTTCAGCACCCCGGCCACACCGAGTACGGAGTCGGGCCGGTAGTGCACCGGATCGAGGAACTCGTCGTCGATGCGCCGGTAGATCACGTCGACCTGCTTCTCGCCCTCGGTGGTACGCAGGTAGACGACATTGTCCCGGCAGAACATGTCGCGGCCTTCGACCAGCTCGACGCCCATCAGCCGCGCCAGCAGGGAGTGCTCGAAGTAGGCCGAGTTGTAGACACCCGGCGTCAGCACCACGACCGTCGGATCGGCCACATTGGACGCTGCCGCCGCGCGCAGCGCCCGCAGCAGATGTGACGCGTAGTCGCCGACCGGCCGCACCCGGTGCTGGGCGAACAGATCCGGGAACACCCGCGCCATCGTGCGGCGGTTTTCCATCACGTACGACACCCCGGACGGGTTGCGGAGGTTGTCCTCCAGTACCCGGAACGTACCTTCCTCGTCCCGCACGAGGTCCACACCGGACACATGGAGACGGACGCCGTTGGGCGGGTTGATGCCGTAGGCCTCGCGCTGGAAGTGTTCGCACGAGGTGATCAGCCGTCGCGGCAGCACACCGTCCCGCAGGATCTGGCGATCGCCGTAGACGTCGGCGAGGAACGCCTCCAGCGCTCGTACCCGTTGCGCCACCCCGCGTTCGAGCTTGCTCCATTCGGCCGAAGGGATTACGCGCGGAACCAGGTCGAGCGGGAACGGCCGTTCCTGCCCGGACAGGGAGAACGTGATGCCCTGGTCGACCATCGCCCGGTCCAGTGCGGCCGAGCGGGCGGTCAGGTCGTTGGCGTCCAGCGCCGCGATCGACTGGTACAGCGCCCGGTACGGCCCGCGGACCGTGCCGTCGGCGGCGAACATCTCGTCGTAGGCGTCCGCGTGCGGCCGCTGCGGCGCGAGATAGCCGTCGAACTGCGCACCCGGCCGCGAGGTCCGTCGTCGCTGCGCGGGTCGCGCACGTCGTCCGGCGGGAGGCAGGCGGGGCACCGGGTTGTTGGTCATGGTCGTCATCCTCGCTCACGCTGCCCGTCCGGCGCGATACCGACAGTCAGAACCCGGTCCGGCGAAACGGCGCCGTAACGTCCCGGTGCTGTGCTAGACCTCCGATGAGTGGCAGTATGCGAGCACTCGACAGCTTGAGACTACGAGGAGTAACAACGTGGCCCGAGGACCCCAAGTGAAGGCGTTCGCGCTGCTCCCGGCGTTCGCGTTGGTCGGCCTGACCATGGCGTGCGGTGCGGGCGGAAGCGGCGCGCCCGCCGCCACGAAGAGCAGCGGCGCGCCCGGTGCGGCCACGGAGATCAAGCCGGCCGCCAAGGACGACAAGCTGGCCGCGCTCGTGCCGGACAGCGTGAAGGCCGACGGCAAGATCCTTTTCGGACAGGACCAGAGCTATCCGCCGAACGAGTTCGTCGAGAACGGCAAGCCGGTCGGCTTCGACGTCGACCTCGGCACCGCGGTTGCCCAGGTGCTCGGCCTGCAGAGCGAGTTCCAGAACTCCGACTTCTCCGGGATCATCCCCGGCGTCGAGGCCAGCAAGTACGAGATGGCGATCTCGTCGTTCACCATCAATGCCGACCGCATGAAGACGGTCGACATGATCTCCTACTACAAGGCCGGTACGTCGCTCGGCGTGCTCAAGGGCAACCCGGAAAAGCTGACCCCCGACACCCTGTGCGGCAAGAACATCGCCGTGCAGAAGGGCACTACGCAGGTCGAGGACCTCGACGCGAAGAACAAGAAGTGCACCGAGTCCGGCAAGCCCGCCATCAACATCACCCAGCTGCAGGCCCAGACCGATGTGAACCTTGCACTGAACGCCAAGCGCGTCCAGGGCGAGCTGGCCGACTCGCCGGTCATCGACTACGCCATCACCCAGACCAACGGGCAGATGGAGCGCGTCGGCGATCCGTACGACAGCCTGCCCTATGGCATCGTGCTGAAGAAGAACAGCGGTGACTACGGCAAGGCCGTGCAGGGCGCCGTGCAGAAGCTGATGGACGACGGCACGATGCAGAAGCTCATCGACAAGTGGAAGCTGAACCCGGTCGGGGTGCTGACGAAGTCGGAGATCAACCCGTCCGCCTCCTGACACGCCTAGTTAGGACTTAGTTCTCGTGTCGCAGAACCCCGAAGCGGCGCCTCCTCAGCCGGAGGCGCCGCTCGAAGCCGAGCCCATCCGCGCTGTCCCGGTGCGCCATTACGGTCGCTGGGTCGCCGGGGTGATCGTCCTCTTCCTCGCCTTCATCGTGGTCCGCAGCGTGGTCACGAATGACGCGCTCCACTGGCCGGTCGTCGGCGAGTACCTCTTCGACTACCGGATTCTGCAAGGCCTGCAGAACACCCTGATCCTGACCGTGGTGGCGATGATCATCGGCATCGTCGGCGGGATCCTGCTCGCGGTGATGCGGTTGTCGCCGAACCCGCTGATGTCCGGCGCGGCCGCCGTGTACGTCTGGCTGTTCCGTGGGACGCCGGTGCTCACCCAGCTGGTGATCTGGAACTTCCTCGCGCTGGCGTACTCCCGGATCGGGCTGGGCATCCCGTTCGGCCCGACCTTCTTCAGCTGGGACACCAACACGCTGATCAACCAGTTCACCGCGTCGCTGCTCGGGCTCGGGCTCAACGAAGCGGCGTATATGGCGGAGATCGTGCGTGGCGGTATCCAGTCCGTCGACAGCGGGCAGCTCGAAGCCTCCAGCGCGCTCGGCATGAAGCGGACGACCACGTTGCGGCGGATCATCCTGCCGCAGGCGATGCGCGTGATCATCCCGCCCACCGGGAACGAGACGATCTCGATGCTCAAAACGACGTCGCTGGTCGTGGTCATCGGGTACTTCGAGCTGATGGTCGCCGCGCAGACGATCTACTCGCAGAACTACCTGACGGTGCCGCTGCTCATCGTCGCGGCGATCTGGTACCTCTTCCTCACGTCGGTGTTGACGGTGGGCCAGTACTTCCTGGAGAAGTACTTCGCCCGCGGGACATCGAGAGACGTCGCGGAACGGACGAAGTGGGGGTCTCGAATGCTTGGCTTCCGGTCCGGCCAAGGTGGCGGCGGACAGGGAGGTGCGACGGCATGACGACGCCGGTCGTTTCCGCGCAGCGGATCTGCAAGAGCTTCGGCAGGGTCGACGTGCTCAAGGGCATCGACCTCGAAGTGCACGAACGCGAGGTGCTGTGCCTGATCGGCCCGTCCGGTTCGGGCAAGTCGACGCTGCTGCGCTGCATCAACCACCTCGAGAAAATCGACGCCGGGCGGCTCTACGTCGACGGTGTGCTGGTCGGCTACCAGCAGCGTGGTGACAAGCTGCACGAGCTGCGCGAGAAGGAAATCGCGTTGCAGCGCAAGGACATCGGCATGGTGTTCCAGCGCTTCAACCTGTTCCCGCACATGACCGCGGTGGAGAACGTCATGGAGGCGCCGGTCCAGGTCCGGCGCGAGCCGAAGGCCAAGGCGCGGCAGCGGGCGCTGGAGCTGCTGGAGCGGGTCGGTCTCGCCGACAAGGCTTTCAGCTACCCCGGCCAGCTGTCCGGTGGTCAACAGCAGCGGGTCGCGATCGCGCGGGCGCTGGCGATGCAGCCGAAGCTGATGCTGTTCGACGAGCCGACGTCGGCGCTCGACCCGGAACTCGTCGGCGACGTGCTCGGCGTGATGAAGCAGCTCGCGCAGGACGGCATGACGATGGTCGTCGTGACGCACGAGATGCAGTTCGCGCGAGAGGTGGCCGACACGGTGCTGTTCATGGACGGCGGCGTCGTCGTCGAAAAGGGGCCGCCGGAGCAGGTCATCGGGAACCCGCAACACGAACGGACGAAATCGTTCCTGGCTCGGGTGCTTAGTCCGAACGCGTGAACCCGGAACCCGCACTTTCCGCTCGGAGAGTGCGGGTTCCTTCGTGCGTTGTGGGTATTTCGGCCGGGTTCGGCCAAAGCGGCCACGCATATTCTGTGGGTTGGCTACCTTGGGTCACAGGGATGCTCTTGCTCGGGAGGGGGTTTCGGGGATGTCGACGGACAACCTGCTCGCACCGTTGGATCCGTTCGCCGGTGTTCCCGACAAGCGGTACGAGGTCAAGGCGGCCGATCTGCTCAAGCCCGGCACCGGCGGGCTCCTGCGCTGGCGCCGTCAGGCCACGAACGCGCCGATCGTGCAGGTCGAGGACGCCTACATCACCGGCACGTTCGATCTGCGTGCGGCCAACCTCAACTTCCTGTTCCGGTTCGAGCGGTGCCGGTTCGAGCATCCGCCGGACGTGCGCGAGGCGAACCTGCTCGGCCTGGTGTTCCGCAAGTGCTGGCTGCCCGGGCTCAAGGCCCGCAACATGCGCAGCCGCAACGACGTCCGGCTGATCCGCAGTGTCGTCGAGGTCGAGGACGACGACAACGAGCTCGACGAGACCACCATTCAGCGTGGCGACGATCGGGAACGCGGCAAGCCGAACGCCGCGGTCAACCTGACCGACGCCGTCATCGAGGGCTCGGTCGTGCTGACCCGCACGACGATTTCGCATCCGCGCGGCAAGGCGATCCAGGCGGACCGGCTCGTCGTCACCGGCGCGTTGCTGGCGTATCGCATGGTGGCGCACGGCGAGGTCCGCATCCCCGGCCTGCGAGCCGGCGGTAACGTCAACTTCTCCGGCGCGACGCTGAACAACAAGGACGGCTTCGCGCTCAACGGGAACGGCCTGCACATCGGCGGCAGCCTGCTCTGCGAGGTCGACAACTACGGTCCGCCGAGCCAGCGGCAACGCTTCTCCGCCAACGGGATTCTCTATCTGCCAAGCGCCACTGTGGACAGTGACATCGTGTTCCGCGAGGCGCGGCTGGTGGCCAACCAGACCGGCCCCATCGTGGTGGACGCCTGGAAGTCCAACGATCCCTACCTCGATCCACGGCCCGCGTTCGTCGCCGACCGGCTGAAGGTGGACGGAAATCTCGAGCTGAGCGACGGCCTCCAGGCGGTCGGCACGCTGCGGATGGTCAACGCGCGCATCGGCGGCTCGCTGCGGCTGGCCGGCGCCGAGATCAAGGTCAAACGCGGTGAGCACGCGCCGTTCTACGACCGGGCACTGCATCTCGACGGCTCGACGATCGGTGGTGACATCGAGGCGACCAGCCTGCGGGTGCCGAGCGGGCAGCTGCGGCTGTCGGACATCACGGTCGGCGGCAACCTGCTGGCCTGGAACTCGATGCTGCTGCATCCCGACCGGGATGTGTTCTCCGCGCGCCGCGCGAAGATCGCCGGGAACCTGCAGCTCACCGACGCGACCCTCGAAGGGACGTTGCGGCTGCAGGGCGTCGAGGTCGGCGGCAGCGTAAACCTGTTCGGTACCAAGCTTTCCGAGCCGGGGAAGCGCTCCACCAGCAGCTTCTCCCTCGACGTCCGCACCGCGCGGATCGGCCGCGACCTCATGCTCACCGAGGACAAGGACCGCCAGTTCCTCGCCGAGGGCGGGGTCAACCTCGACGGCGCCCAGATCGCCCGGCGCGTCGACCTCAGCGGCGCTCAGCTGGGTTCCCTGCCCGAGCACGGCATCGCGCTGGACGCCAGCGACGTCACCGCCGACGAATTCACGCTGGCGCCCAAGGAACCGCCGGCCGGGCGGCTGGTGTTGCGCCGTGCGCACTGCGGGACGCTCGCCGACAACGACGAACTGTGGGACGCGACCGGCGGGATCGAGCTGGAGGATTTCCGATACGACGCGCTGAAGAACAAGATCGCGCTCGACGACGACAAGGCGCTCGACAAGCGCATCGCGTTGCTGCGCAAGGCGATGGGCGGTTACCGGCCGGGGCCGTACGATCAGCTCGCCGCGATGCTGCGCGCGTCCGGAAACGAGGAACACGCGTCCACGGTGGCGTTGCGCAAACAGCAGTTCCGCTACGAGGCGCTCGCCCGCGGCTTCAAGGTGTTCGGCCCCGGCGTGCGGCTGTGGAGCTGGCTGCAGCGGTCGATGGTCGGGTACGGCTACCGGCCGGTGCGCGCGCTCGGCTGGCTGCTGGCGCTGCTCGTGCTCGGCAGCCTGTGGTTCGGGTTCGGCACGGATTCCTGCGTCAACGAGCATTCGTCCGATCCCACCACGCAGGTCCTCGCGAAGGGCCCGCGCTGCGTGGTCAACAACCAGGACACCGGGATCCAGTGGAACCCGGTCATCTACACCGCGGACCTGCTCGTGCCGATCGTCGACTTCGGCAACAAGTCGCGCTGGTACATGCACGGCGTCGACAAGTGGGTCGCGGCCGGGTTCACCGCGTCCGGCTGGATCCTCGCGTCGACCGTCGCCGCCGGTGTCAGCCGCATGCTGAGGCGTGACAACTAACGGTGCTTGTGATATAGTTGTGACTAGAGGGGTTACCTTGGCCTGTGTGGCCGCAAACACTTGAGCCCCTCGTGAGATACGCGCTTTGATACGAAACTAATTTCTCTAGGCCGATATCAGCACACGAAATCGTGTGCGGGCACTTCGCGGGCTTGTGTCCTCCGAAGCCGAAGTGCTCTGTCGCGGCTAGTTTCCCCTGCCTTGTGCAGGCTCAGGCGCCTCGATCTTCTGCTCCCAAACCACCGCACATAGTGGTTGGATGCTTCGGACCTGCCGCTGGTGAGGTTGGTGTTGTGGCGTTCGTGGCTGCTCTTGGCCGGTTGACTCCTGGCGTGCTTTGTCTGCTGCTCGTGGGGTTGTTGTTCCTTGTCCTCTTGATGCTCGCGCTGTTCTGGATCGCGGCCAAGTACAACCGTCCGCTGACAGCGAAAATCTTCTTCATGGCCGTGACATCACCCGCGTCAGCAGCGACGCCGGAACGGGCGGAACCTGGTGAGACGTGTCAGCAGGCGGGCGACGCCGAGGTCCACTCGATGAGCCGGGACAAGGCGGCGTAGCAAATCGGTTCGGCGGCGACAATCTGTCGTCGCCGAACCTCTGGCGTGACAACTAACCTCCGTACTGTCAGTATGTGTCCGTACTGATGGTATGGAGGTGCCCAATGACGGAGCCCACCGCGACCGGCCTGATCGAGATCGGCGCGTCCCCGGACCGGGTCTACGACCTGGTCAGCGACCCCGGCAAGCTGGCAGGGCTCGCCGAGGAGTACAGCGGGCACCAGTGGCTGGGCGGGGCTTCCGCGGCCGCCGTCGGGGCCCGTTTCCGGGGGAACAACCGCCGCGGACCGCGTCGCTGGAGCACCATCGCGACCATCACCGACGCCGATCCCGGCAAGCGCTTCGCCTTCGATGTCACGTTTCTCGGCCTGCCGATTTCGCGCTGGCAATACGACATCGAGCAGGAAGCGGCCGATCGCTGCGTCGTCACCGAGAGCACCTGGGAGCGTCGTCCCGGCTGGCTCAAGCTGCCGACGTCGACCGCGACCGGCGTGTGGCGGCGTGCCGAGGCGAACCGGGCCAACATCGCCGCGACGCTGGCCCGGCTGAAGACCGCCGCGGAACTCGCCTGACCAGGTCCGTGAATGCCACATTGAGGGACTCTGACTCCCTCAATGTGGCATTCACGGACATTGGGTGCCTACTCGATCAGGCCGGACCAGAACGGGATTTCCCGCAGCGGAGCCGTGTTCGACTCGACCGGCTCGCCGCCGAACTCGTGCGCGAGGTAGTCCCGGAGATCGTTGCCGTACACGATGATGTCGGTCTGGTACACCGAAAGCACCGGATAGCCGGTCGATCCCGCGATGGCGGGCAGATATCGGTGCCCGCACACCGGGACCAGCTGCGGGACTTCAGCTAGATGCCGTCGCGCCATCACGAGCGCGTCGGAGAGGTCGATGGGGCGCATTCCCCAGTCAGGCAGCCAGAAAGCGTTGTGTTCGACGTCGTAGAGCACGCCGTCGACCGGCCAGTCGAGGCGCTTGCGCAGCTGTTCGGGGTCGCCACAACGCCAGTCGGGCCACCGGTCGCCGATGGGCACGCCCGCGGCGAGGAACGTCCGATGATCGGCGGCGAAGCGGAAACCGAACCGCTTCTCGACTTCGTCGAGCTCGGCGTCGCTCAGCCCGGGGCGCACCGGCTCCTGGAGGCTTACCTGGACGGCGCGGGCCTCCTCGAGGGTCAGCGCGCCGGTCGGCTGGACAGATGACATGACATGAGCCTAAGTCGCGTCTTGCGCCGTCGCCTTTCCTTTTCCGGAGCGGGGCCTCCTCCTGTTGGGTGAGCTCGGCCTCTCACGGCGCGGACATCGGAACACTGCGTGAGCACATGTAGTTCACTCTTGACGTGACTTCTTCACCACCGCAGGCCCGCGTGCGGGCCCCCGAGCTCGCGGGCGACGTCTGGCTGAACACCGGCGGCCGCCGGATCACCCTCGCTGAGCTGCGCGGACGCGTTGTGCTGCTCGACTTCTGGACCAGCGGCTGCATCAACTGCCTGCACGTCCTGGACGAACTGCGCCCGCTCGAAGCGGAGTTCGCGGACGTCCTGGTCACGATCGGTGTCCATTCCCCGAAGTTCCTGCACGAGGGCGAGGCGGCCTCGATCGAGGCCGCCGTGCGCCGGTACGAGGTGCATCATCCGGTGCTCAACGACCCGGGCATGAAGATGTGGTCGCAATACGCGGTGCGCGCGTGGCCGACGCTGGTCGTCGTCGACCCCGAGGGCTATGTCGTGCACGTCGCCGCCGGTGAGGGGCACGCCGAGGCGCTGCGACGCGTCATCGCCGACCTCGTCACCAAGCACGAGGCCAAGGGCACGCTGCGCCGCGGTGGCAGCCCGTACGTCCCGGTCGAGGAGCAGCGCGGCGAGCTGCGGTTCCCCAGTAAGGCCGTGACCACCACCGAGGGCCGCGTGCTGGTGGCCGACACCGGGCACCACTCGATCGTCGAGTTCGCCTCCGACGGCGAGACCGTCATCCGCAGGTTCGGCAGCGGGCAGCGTGGCGGCCAGGACGGGCCGTTCGACGTCGCCTCCTTCGCCGAGCCGTCCGGAATCGCGTTGCTGCCCGGCGAAATCGCCCAGCGCGTCGGCTACCACGCCGTGGTCGCCGATTCGGCGGGACACCGGCTGCGCGGCCTCGACCTCAACACCGGCGAGGTCACCACGGTCGCGGGCACCGGCAACCAGTGGCGCAACGGCACCGACACCGGCCGCGCGCTCGACGTCGACCTCACCAGCCCGTGGGACGTCGTGTGGTGGGCACCCGCCGGCGGTGTGGTGGTCGCCATGGCGGGCAACCACACGCTGAGCGTGTTCGACCCGGCTTCGGGGACCATCCGGCGCTTTGCGGGCACGACGGTCGAGGGCCTGCGAGACGGCGACGTCCACGAGGCGTTCTTCGCGCAGACGTCCGGGCTCGCGGTCGACGGCGACAAGCTGTGGCTGGCCGACGCAGAGACGTCGGCGCTGCGCTGGATCGAGCCTGCGGGCGAGTCGTTCACCGTGCACACCGCGATCGGCGTCGACCTGTTTTCCTTCGGTCACACCGACGGGCCCGCCGAGAAAGCGCTTCTCCAGCATCCGCTCGGCCTCGCCGTGCTGGCCGACGGCCGGATCGCCATCGCCGACACGTACAACGGCGCCGTGCGGAGCTACGACCCGGCGACCGAGCTGGTCAGCACGCTCGCCACCGGGCTGGCCGAACCGCAGGGTCTGCTCGTGCACGACGGGGAGCTGCTGGTCGTCGAGTCCGCGGGCAACCGGGTCGCGCCGCTGCCCGAGGGCGAGTCCACGACCGTTGCGGGCGAGGCACACGCCGTCCGTCGTCCGCCGACCGTGCTGGCCTCCGGCGATATCGAGTTCAGCGTCGTGTTCACCCCGCCGCCCGGTGAGAAGCTCGACGACCGGTACGGCCCGTCGACGCGGCTGGAGATCAGCGCGTCGCCGCCTGAGCTGCTCGCGGACGGCGGTGGCGTCGGCACCGACCTCACCCGCCGGATCCGGTTCGCCGACGGCGTTTCCGAGGGCGTGCTGCAGGTCGTCGCGCAGGCCGCGAGCTGCGATGACGGCGGCGAGCACCCGGCGTGCCGCATCACCCGGCAGGACTGGGGTGTCCCGGTCCGCTTCGAAAAGGGTGGCGAGCGTGCGCTGAGTCTCGTCATGGCGGGCGAGCCGAAGGAACCGGTCGCAGATCAGTAGCATGAGTGCGTGTCCGACGGTCCGAAGCTCGAGATCCAGATGCTGCACGACAGGGTGCTCGTGCGGTTGTCCCCGGAGGACGGTGAACGCCGGAGCAGCGGCGGCATCGTGATCCCCGCCACAGCTCAGGTCGCGCGCAGGCTCGCCTGGGGTGATGTACTGGGCGTGGGCACCAGCGTGCGGAACGTCAAGACGGGTGATCGCGTGCTCTTCAACCCGGAGGATCAGCTCGAGGTGGAGATCCAGGGTGAAGGGCACCTGGTGATGCGCGAACGGGACATCCACGCGGTGGCGACGGAACGGACTGAACACGGCACCGGCCTCTACCTGTAGCGCCGGCGCCGGGGGTAGGGGAACCCGGAGGCAGGGGCGTGCGCGAACATCACGACGAACCGAGACCGGGCGAAAGCACGGATCTGTTCGGCGACGATCTCCTGCCGTTCGCGGAGGAGGACGACGACCTCGCCGGGGAACTGCTCGAAGGCCCGCACGTCGTCCCGCCGCCCACCCCCGCCAAGAAGTTCCGCAAGGGCCTCGGCAAGGTCTTCATGCTCGTCGGCGGCGTCATCGCGTTGTTCGTCGTCCTGTACGCCGCGGACCTGATCAGCAGCGCCGGTGACGTGCCGCGCGGGGTCACCGTCGCCGGGATCGACGTCGGCGGGCTGACCCACCGCGACGCCGCCGACAAGCTGCATCGCGAGCTGGAGCCGAGGCTGACGAAGCCGTTTTCGGTGCGTGGCGGGGATGTCCGCACGCAGCTGGTGCCCGCGGAGTCCGGGCTCGGCCTCGACTGGCCGAACACGCTCGAGCAGGCGGGCCACCAGCCGCTCAGCCCGATCACCCGGATCCTGTCGTTCTTCACCCAGCGCGAGGTCGGTGTGGTGACAAAGTCGGATCCGAAGATCGTCTCCCAGTCCGTCCGCGATCTCGCCGAGGCGACGCTGGACCATCCCGTGGTGGAGGGCGGGGTCGGGTTCACGCCCATCCTGGGCAGCGACGGCGGCGTGACGCCCTACCCGATCGAACCTCGGCAGGGGCAGCGGCTCGACGACGTCGACGGAGCGGTCAAGGCGATCACCGACGGCTGGCTCAACCCGCACGGCATCGACGTCCGGATGAACATCATCCCGGTCAAGGCGAGTTCGGCGGGTGTGCACACCGTGCTGGACAAGATCGTCGCGCCGGCGGTGGCCAAGCCGGTGGTCGTCCACGGGCAGGGCCGCGACGCGGTGCTGAAGCCGGCCGCCATCGCGAGTTCGTTCCAGTTCGCGGGCAAGGACGGTGGTGCCGTCGAGGTGCGTATCGACCAGGGCAAGCTGCGGGACGCGGTGCTGCCGGAGCTGAAGCCCACCGAGACCGACGGCAAGGACGCCGAGATCGTCTTCGAGGCCGACCGGCCCACGGTCAAACCGTCGGAGGACGCGCGGAAGATCAACTGGGAGAAGACGTTCGTCCCGCTCACCCAGGTGCTCGCGAAGCCCGACGGACGGGACCTGAGGGTCACCTACGACGCGAAGAAGCCGAGCCTGACCACGGACGCGGCCAACGCGTTCGGCATCAAGGACGTGATCGGCGAGTTCACCGTCGGCGGGATGTCCGGGCCGATCGCGACGAACAACCAGATCCTGGCCGCGCGGGTGAGCGGCGCGGTCGTCAAACCCGGGGAGACGTTCAGTCTCGGGGCGCGTTCGGGGTCCCGTACCGCCGAAAACGGCTATGTCGCCGCCCCGGTCAACGAGGACGGCACCGGGCCGAACGTCGTCGGCGGTGGCGTCTCGCAGTTCGCGTCGGTGCTCTACAACGCGGCGTACCTCGCCGGGCTCGCCGACGGCGGCCACGTGCCCCACGACTACTACCTCGACCGCTACCCCGCCGCCCGCGACGCGAAAGCCGTCAACACCGACGGTTCGCCGGTCGAACTCAAGATCACCAACGACGCGCCGACCGGGATCGCCATCCAGGCCACGGCTTCCGGTGACTCGGTGACCGTGCGGATCTGGGGGACCAAGCGTTTCCGCGTCGAGAGCGCGGCCAGTGGGCGGAGCGACCTGAGCCCGCCGCCGATCCAGATCGGGCCCGGTACCGGTGGGGGCGCTTGTCAGCCGTCGTCCGGTTCGCCGGGCTTCACGGTTTCGGACACTCGCGTGCTCTACGACGTCAATTCCGGTGCCGAGGTCCGGCGAGAAAACCGCACGGCGACCTACGCGGGGCGGCCGATCGTGCTCTGCTGAGGCTCAGCGGAGCACCATGCAGCCCGCGGCCTCGAAGTCGGCCAGCCACGACGGCTCCCGGAAGTACTTGTTCCAGCGCAGATCCAGTTTGTCCAATGTAGACAGGTTGGCGAGCGAGGACGGCAGCGTCGTCAGCGCGTTCTCGCGGAGGTCGAGCTGGCGGAGGTCGGTCAGCTCGCCGATCGAGTCCGGCAGGGTGGTGAGGCGGTTGCCGCGCAGGTGCAGCTCGCGCAGGCTCGTGAGTGTGCCGATCGACTCCGGGAGTTCGGTGATTTCGTTGCGGTACAAGCGAAGTTCCCGCAGCGCGCCGAAGCCGGTGAGATCCTCGGGCAACGCGGTGAGCTGGTTGTCCGTGCAGCCGAGGTAGCGCAGACGGCCCAGCCCGCACAGGGATTCCGGGAACTCGGTGAGCTGGTTGTCGCTGAGGTAGAGGTACTCGGTGAGCCCGGCGAGCTCGCCCAGTTCGTCGGGCAGATCGGTCAGCCGGTTGTGCCCGAGGTCGAGCGTGTGCAGTTCGCCGAGCGCCGCGATGGACGGCGAGATCTCGGTCAGCCGGTTCGCCGCGAGGTTGAGCACGCGCAGCCCGGTGAGTGTCCACAGTGACTCGGGGAGTGTGGCGATTTCGTTGGCGTACAAGCTCAGTTGTTCGAGCCGAGGCGCGATGGTGAGTTCTTCGGGAACTTCGGTGAAGGCGTTGCGGTCGAGGTCGAGCCGCACGACGTCGTCGAGCGGGACGTCTTCGGGCAGGGCCGTCAGCCCCTGTCCGCTGAGATCGAGCCAGTGCACAGGGGCCGACGCTACCGCCTGTCAGCTGCTGGTGCGCTGACCGCCCTTGATCTTCGCGTAGATACCGGTCGCGAGGATGACCCCGACCACAGCCGCGGCGACCTGGAAGATGTGCCGGATCCAGTCGATCCCCTTGGTGTCGCGGACGCCGAACACCCCGGCCAGCCAGTTGCCGATGAAGGCGGCGACGATGCCGACCACGATGGTCAGCCAGATCGGGATCTTCTGCGCGCCGGGAGCCAGCAGCCTGCCGATCACGCCGAGGATCAGGCCGACCACGATCGTGCTGATGATGCCCCAGAGTCCACCGAGCATGACGGTCTCCTTCGTCTGTGGGAACACTGTGGTGTCACCGTGACACCGAATCCGGCGAACCGCCCTCGCTGTGCCCTGACCGGGTGACTTGCGGGAGGGGCTACCTGGAGATGCCCTTGCGTCCGTAGACGCCGGCGGCGATGCTCACCCCGATCGCGGCCAGGACGACCTGGGTGATGATCTCCAGCCAGTCGATGCCCTTGGTGTCGGCGTAGCCGAGGCCGCGGGCGATGGCGGTGCCGACGAAGGCGGCGATGATGCCGACCACGATGGTGAGCCAGATCGGGATGCTCTGCTTGCCGGGCGCGAACAGCTTGCCCAGCAGCCCGAGGATCAGGCCGATCACGATCGCGCTGATGATGCCGGTGACGGTCATCGCGTCTCCTCTGCTCGTGTGCGTGGGGACCCCCGGGTACCCATTTCTCCGGGGAATCCGACGGGGTTCCCGATCGGGGTTTCGCCGGAAGGACACGAGTTCGGCGCGTTTCGTCACGCCAGGAAACCGCGAAGGGGCCTGCCTCACACGCGAGGCAGGCCCCTTCGGGTCCGGGGGATGGAAATCAGAAGGCCGCTTCGGGCACGTCCATGAGCGCGTTGTCGGCGGCCTCGACGATCGCGCGGCGCGCGGTCAGCTCGGGCAGCACGCTCTTCGCGAAGAACGAGGCCACGGCGATCTTGCCCTCGTAGAACGGGACGTCCTTGGCCGACGGGCCGTTGTCCAGTTTCTGGATGGCGATCTCCGCGTGCTTGAGCAGCTGCCAGCCGATGAGCAGGTCACCGACCGACATCAGCAGCCGGACCGTGTGCTGGCCGACCTTGTTGATGCTCTGCGGGTCCTCCTGCGACGCGGTCAGGTAGCCGACCAGCGAGCCCAGCATGCCCTGGGTGTCCTCGAGGGCCTGCTTGAGCAGCCCGCGCTCGTTCTTGAGCCTGCCGTTGCCGGCCTCGGCCTCGATGAACTTCGTGATCTCGCCGGCGACGTAGGCGAGCGCGGCACCCTTGTTGCGGATGATCTTCCGGAAGAAGAAGTCCAGCGACTGGATGGCCGTGGTGCCCTCGTACAGCGAGTCGATCTTCGCGTCGCGGATGTACTGCTCGATCGGGTAATCCTGCAGGAAGCCCGAGCCGCCGAGGGTCTGCAGCGACTGCACGAGCTGCTCGGTGGCGCGCTCGGAGCCGACACCCTTGACGATCGGCAGCAGCAGGTCGTTCACGGCGTGCGCCTGCTTCAGCGAAGCCTCGTCGCCCTCGCCGGTCCACAGCTGGTCCTGGAAGGACGCGGTGTAGAGGTAGACCGCGCGCAGGCCCTCGGCGTACGCCTTCTGCAGCATCAGCGAGCGGCGGACGTCCGGGTGGTGGGTGATGGTGACCCGCGGCGCGGCCTTGTTGAGCATGTTCGGCAGGTCGGCGCCCTGGACCCGCTCCTTGGCGTAGTCGCGGGCGTTGAGGTAGCCGGTGGACAGCGTCGCGATGGCCTTGGTGCCGACCATCATCCGGGCGTACTCGATGACCTGGAACATCTGCGCGATGCCGTTGTGCACCTCGCCGAGCAGCCAGCCCTTGGCCGGGGTGCCGTGCTGGCCGAAGGTCAGCTCACACGTCGTCGAGGCCTTGATGCCCATCTTGTGCTCGACGTTCGTGACGTAGGCGCCGTTGCGCTCGCCGAGGTCGCCGGTCTTCGGGTCGAAGTGGAACTTCGGCACCAGGAACAGCGAAAGGCCCTTCGTGCCGGGCTTCGTCTCGATGCCGGGACCCTCGGGACGGGCCAGCACCAGGTGCATGATGTTCTCGGACATGTCGTGCTCGGCCGAGGTGATGAACCGCTTCACGCCGTCGATGTGCCAGGAGCCGTCCTCCTGCGGGACAGCCTTGGTGCGCCCGGCGCCGACGTCCGAACCGGCGTCCGGCTCGGTGAGCACCATGGTCGCGCCCCACTGGCGCTCGATCATGACGCGCGCCCACTGCTTCTGCTCTTCGGTGCCGTTCTTGTCCACGATCATGGCGAAGTTCGGGCCCGCCATGTACATGAACAGCGGGGCGTTCGCGCCGAGGATCAGCTCGGAGGCGGCCCACTGGACGGTCGGGGGCAGGCCGAAGCCGCCGAGGTCGTTGGTGAGGCCCAGCCGCCACCACTCGCCGTCGAGGAGCTGCTTGTAGCTCTTCTTGAACGACTCCGGGATCTTCACGCTGAAGTCCTTCGGGTCGTACACCGGCGGGTTGCGGTCCGCGTCCGCGTACGAGTCGGCCAGCGGGCCGGTGGCGAGCTTGTTCAGCTCGCTCAGCACACCGCGCGCGGTCTCCTCGTCGGACTCGGCGAGCACGCCCTTGCCCAGGCGTTCCTGCACACCGAGCACCTCGAAGAGGTTGAACTCCAGGTCTCGGACGTTGCTCTTGTAGTGGCCCATGTCGTCACTTCCGTTTGTGTCGGCTCCCCGGCTGGGCACGCGTTCCCCTACTCGCCGGTAACTTCAGGATATTACCTGCTGGTAACCAGAGCAAGCGCTGTGCCTCTTCTGTGCTGTGAAAGTCAGCCGGAAAAGTGAGATGGACCTGGGAAACCCCCGTTAGTGTGGTACCTGTGACGCCGCTTGCGCGGCGGTGCCGGTCGCAGCGATGGAGTCGTCCGGTTTGGCGATCAGGATCCCCGAGCGGAAGGCGATCGTCACCGCGTGTGTGCGGTCTCGCGCCGACAGCTTGCGCAGGATGCTCTTCACGTGCGTCCGGACGGTTTCGACGGACAGGAACAGCAGTTTGGCGATGGCCGAGTTCTCCAGCCCTTCGGCGACGAGCTGGAGGACCTGGTACTCGCGGCGGGACAGCGGCATGGCGGTTCGCGGCGGCGCGGTGTCCTCCGCCAGCGCGGTGCGTGGTGCGGGTTGACGCTTCGGCCGCGCGGTGAGGGCGGCGAGCGACGGGTCGATGTAGCGCCGGTCGCTGTGGGCCCGGCGCACGGCCTCGGCGAGGCGACGCGGGTCGATCGACCGCGGGACGATCGCGTGCGCGCCCGCCGCGATCGCGGTCGCGAGGTACTGCTGGGTGCGGTTGGCGTCCCGGATCAGCGTGACGATCACCAGCGCCGGATCGCCGGTGCTGAGCAGCTTCGTGAGGTGGCAGTGCGGATCGAGCGCGGAGTCCAGCACCACGACGTCGGGCCGGACCTGCTCGCACAGCTGCATGGCGGCGTGGTGGCTGGCCGCCATGCCCGCCCAGTGCAGGCCCTGGGTCCGGTGCACCATCGCGGCCAGTCCCTCGCGCAGCAGCGGGACAGGGTCGACAGCGGCCACGCCGAGGCTTCTCGCCCCTGGTGGCGGTCCGGACGCGCCCCCCAGCGTCCGGTTGGGCTCGATGCGGCGCATCTGCGGCCTCCGTAACTGCACCGTCATTCCCGGGGTCGGGCCCCCTCGCGTGCACTGAGAACACGCGGCCCGACGCCACCCGGTTCCTCCTGCTGGGACTGGACAGGAATGACACCTTGTGGTTACTACGACCCGGTAACTCGGAGCTTGTGACGCGGTTTCACCCTCAATGGCGAATCCGATGGTCGCAGCAAACTCTCCGTAGAAAAGGGCTGCTGATCAGGCAGTCGTCGGGGGTTTACGGGGCTTGGTGGTGTCCTTGGTGCTACTGAGGGTGGCTCGACGGAGAGCGGCGAACTCCGCACCGAGCGTGGCCTGCGTCCAGTGCGCGTTCAGGCCGCTCGGGTTCGGCAGGACCCACACGTTCGCCTCGCCGATGCGCCGGTCCTGACGGCCCACGCGTGCCTTCGGATCGCCGAACGCGGCGCGGTACGCGGTGATCCCGACGACGGCGAGCCACCGCGGCCGGAACTCCACCACCTTGGCCGTGAGGATCTCCCCGCCCTCGCGGAACTCGTCGGCGGTCAGCTCGTCGGCCCGCGCGGTGGTGCGCGCGACGACGTTCGTGATGCCGATCCCCAGCTCCAGCAGCTCGTCCTGCTCGCTGGGGTCGAACCGCCGAGGGGTGAACCCGCCGAGGTGCAGCGCGGGCCAGAACCGGTTGCCCGGCCGGGCGAAGTGCAGCCCGAGCGCGCCCGAGTAGAGGCCGGGATTGATCCCGCAGAACAGCACGTCCAGATCCGGCGCCAGCACGTCCGGGATGGTCGTGTTGTGGGCGGCGGCCAGCTGCTCCTTGGTCGGACGCGTGCTCATGGAACCAGTCTCCGGCACTCTGGGCGAGGTGAGCACGGGGGCGTACACAGCTGACGGTTGTTCGGTCGAGGTCTACCGCTTGCTGCCGCCGGCAGGCGAACCGGAGGTCGTTCACGACGCGATCCCGGCCGGTGCTTCGATCCTCGAACTCGGCTGCGGTGCCGGCCGGGTCACCCATCCCCTGCTCGCGCTCGGCCACGACGTCGTCGCGGTCGACGACTCGCCCGAGATGCTGGCGCTCGTCCGCGGCGCGGAGACAGTCCGCGCGCGAATCGGCGAACTGCGGCTGGGCCGGGTCTTCGACGCCGTGCTGCTGGGCAGTCATCTGGTCAACACTCCGGACGAAGCCGAGCGGAATGCCCTGCTCGCCGCCGCCCGGCGGCACCTCGTTCCCGGCGGACGGCTGCTCGTCGAATGGCATCCGCCGTCCTGGTTCGAGCAGGCCGCCGACAGCCAGGGCGGGCAGCTCGGCGAGGTGTCCGTCGAACTCGCCGAGGTCGTCCGCGACGGCGATCTGCTGTCCGCGGTAGCGCGGTACTCCGCTCGCGGGCACTCCTGGCACCAACCCTTCACCGTCCGGCGGCTCGGCGTCGACGCTCTGGAAAACGCCCTGAACTCGGCGGATCTGACCTTCGACGGGTGGCTGACCGGCGATCGCCGCTGGTTTGCCGCGACGAGCCGTAGCGGGGGGTAGCGAAGGCGGTACGGAGGTGCGTAACCTGTGTGATCTCTCGCACAACATCTCTAGGACAACGTCGTACCGAGGAGGCACTGTGCAGCTGTCGCTCGTCCTCGGCCTGGTCGCGCTGATTCTCGCCGTGGCCGCCCTGGTGGTCGTGCTCGAGGACCGGCGGGCGGCGAAGCGGGCCGCGCAGCGCCGCCGGGCCCGGTTAGCGAGTCTGGGCGAGGTGGACCCGCTCGCGCCGAGCAGGCTGCGCGTCGATCGCTGAAGTCGTCGCGGCGGGGGTCTTGCGCAGCGTCAGCAGCAGCGCGCCGAACACCCAGCCGACCATCGCACCGGTCGTGTTCATCATGAGGTCGTCGACGTCGAAGATGCGGTAGACGAACGGCGCGGTGCCGAAGTTCGCGGTGAGCTGCGTGATCTCGATCAGCAGCGAGGCGGCGAACCCGATCAGCGAGGTGCCGATCAGCCCGCGCCGCCACAGGATCCTGGCGAACACCCCGAGCGGGACGAACAGCAGCACGTTCATCATCGCCTGCTGGAAGGTCTGCGTGGTGAACCAGTCCGACACGGGCAGCCCGTGCTTCGCCAGCTCCTCGTGGATGTCGAGGATCCACTGGAAGGGGTGCAACTGCACCGTCTGGCTCAGCCGGGGGCTGTTCGGGCCGGGCAGCGGCAGCATGACGACCGCCAGCGCCATGCAGGCGTAGAGCGTCACTGCCGCGGTGGTGAGGATGCCGCGCAGGTGGAACCGGCCGTGCCGGGCGAGCTGCCCGATCAGCTGCGGGATGAGGATCGTCGCCCACACCACCAGGAAGCCGATGAACCCGTATTCGAGGGCCGTGACCTGTGCGTTCGTCATACCGAGAACGCTATTGATCATGGCGGCCCGTCACTTCGGTCGAAGAGCCGGACCGACGTCGCGGCCATCGGCCACTTGGCCGATCCCCTGGCGGGCCGAACGGCTGGGGCACTGTCACCGCTGTCCGGTAAATGGCTGTGACCGGCGCTGGGGGCGTGCCACTCTGCGCTGGTGATCTCCGTGCGACGCCTGACTACGGCGGATGTCCCGGTCCTGCGCGATCTTCGGCTGCGTTCGCTCGCCGACACCCCGGAGAACCTGGGGGATCTGGTGGCCGTCGAAGCCGCCCGGCCCGACGCGGAATGGGTGCACTCGCTGCGTGAGCGTGCGTGGTTCGCCGGATTCGACGGCGAAACCCCGATCGCGCTCGTGTGTGGGAGCCCGGACCCGTCCGAGTGGCTGCTGTTCTCCATGTGGGTCGCACCGTCCGCGCGGGGCAACGGCCTCGCCGCGCGGTTGGTGGCCGAGGTGCGAGCGGCGGCGGAGGATGACGGTGCCCAGGCCCTGGTCCTGCAGGTTTTCGAGGACAACCTGCGAGCGCGGCGGATCTACGAGCGACTCGGCTTCCTCGCCACCGGCGTCTGGGAGGAGGTCCCCGGCAAGGGACGGCGTGAGCTGCTCCGCCTCGCCCTGTAGGGGTGACAGAAAGTATCTGTTACTTATTGGTAGCACCTTCGTCTACCCTCGGATCATGGACGACGTTGTCTACAGCCGGGCCGGACGAGGCGAACCGCTGGTGCTGATCCACGGGATCGGGCACCGGCGGCAGGCGTGGGACGCGGTGCTGCCGCTGCTCACCCCGTATCGCGACGTCATCGCCATCGATCTGCCCGGTTTCGGGGAGTCACCGGAATCGAAGACCGGCTATGGCGTCGAGTCCGCCGTCGAGATGTTCGAGAAGTTCTGCGCCGGGCTGGGCCTGGAGCGCCCGCATGTCGCGGGCAACTCGCTCGGTGGACTGCTCTCACTGGCGTTCGGCGAGGCCGGGCTGGTCCGCAGCGTGACCGCGTTGTCGCCGGCCGGGATCTGGACCCGCTCCGGCGCGCTGTGGGCGTTCGCCATGCTCGCCGCCCATCGCAGGCTGGCCGAGCGCATGCCCGAGCCGGTCGTCCGCCGGGTCGCCGCGACGACAGCGGGCCGGATCGCACTGGCCGGGATGATCTTCGCCAAGCCCTGGCTGATCCCGCCGGACAAGCTGGTCTCCGACGCGCTGGCGTTCGGCGCCGCGCCCGGGTTCGCGCCGACGCTGGCCAAGGCTCGCGAGGGTTTTTCCTTCCACGGCTCGGTCCCGGACATCCCGGTCACCATCGCCTGGGGACGGCACGATCGGCTCCTCGCCCGTCCGAAGGCCGCCGACCTGCGGAAGATCGCACCCCAGGTCGAACTCGTGACACTGCCCGGCTGCGGGCACACCCCGATGAGCGACGCCCCTGAGCTGGTCGCGCGCGTGTTGCTGGAAGGCAGCGCCAACAACGGGTGACATTTGCCTATCGGCCGACTAATTGCCCTGGTGACCGGCCCGCTCACCAGGCAAGATCCTCCGCCGTGCGCCCCGTTCGGGGAAACCGGGCGCCGGTATGGGAGGAAACGTATGAAGTTCACGAGTCGCCTTGTGGTGCTCGCGGCCGCGTTGACGACGGTGGCGGCGGTAGCCACGCCGGCGTCCGCGGCCGTGGCGCCGGACCCGACGACCGACGTCCGGATCATCGGGTTCAACGACCTGCACGGCAACCTCGAACCGCCGTCCGGCTCGAGCGGCAGGGTCACGCTGTCGAACGGCTCGACGGTGCTCGCGGGCGGCGCGGCCTATCTCGCGACGCACGTCAAGCAGCTGCGTTCGCAGGTCCGCAACTCGTTCGTCGTGTCGGCCGGTGACAACATCGGCGCGTCGCCGCTGACCTCGGCGCTGTTCCACGACGAGCCGGCCATCGACCTGCTGAACGCGCTCGGCGTCAAGGCGTCCGTGGTCGGTAACCACGAGTTCGACGAGGGCTACCGCGAGCTGATGCGGATGCAGTTCGGCGGTTGTCACCCGAAGGACGGCTGCCAGTTCCGCGATTCCTTCCCCGGCGCGAAGTTCCCGTTCCTCGGGTCCAATGTGTACTTCGAGAACGGCCTGCCCGCGCTGCTGCCGTTCAGCGTCGAGTTCTCCGGCGGCGTGCCGATCGGCGTCATCGGCGCCACGCTGAAGGATCTGCCCTCGGTGGTGACGCCCGACGCGATCAAGGGCCTCAAGTTCGGCGACGAGGTCGAGGCCATCGACCGTACCGCGAACTTCCTCGACCGGCTCGGTATCAAGGCCCAGGTCGTGCTGATGCACCAGGGCGACGGCACCGAGACCGCGGGCCCCGACGACTGCAAGCTGCGTCCCGGCCCGGCCGCCGCGATCGCCGCGAAGGTGACGCCGAAGGTCGACGCGTTCTTCACCGGGCACAGCCACCAGCAGTACAACTGCGTGATCGACGATCCGGCGGGCCGGCCGCGTCCGGTCATCCAGGGCTCGTCGTTCGGACGGCTGCTGTCCGTTGTGGACTTGAAGATCGACCGGCGGACCCGCGACGTCGTGCGCTCGCAGACCAAGGCGCACAACGAGATCGTCACCCGCGACGTCACCCCGGACCCGGAGGTGACCAAGCTCGTCGACGAGGCGAAGACCAAGTCGGCCCCGATCGCGAACAAGGCCGTCGGCACCATCACCGCCGACCTGCCCGCGGCGGGTGGCCCGACCGGTGAGTCCCCGCTCGGCGACGTCCTGGCCGACGGGCAACTCGCGGCGACGCAGTCCAACGGCGCGCAGATCGCGATGACCAACCCTGGCGGCATCCGCGCGGATCTGACGTACAAGTCCTCGCCGGCCGGTGAGGGCGACGGCGTGGTGACCTACGGCGAGGCGTTCACCGTGCAGCCGTTCTCGAACATCATGCAGACCATCACGCTGACCGGCGCGAACCTGAAGAACGTGCTGGAGCAGCAGTGGTCGGCGACCGGGTCGCGGATCCTGCAGATTTCGAACACGCTGCACTACACGTACTCGGCGTCGGCGCCGATCGGCTCGAAGGTCTCGAACATCACCGTGGGCGGCAAGCCCGTCGATCCGGCCGCGTCGTACCGGGTGTCGGTGAACAACTTCCTCGCCGCGGGCGGGGACGGCTTCGCCGAGTTCACCAAGGGCACCAACCTCACCGGCGGCCCGGTGGACCTGGACGCGCTGATCGCCTACCTCGGCGCGCACCCCGGTCTGGCACCCCCACCGGCCGACCGCATCACCACGTCGGCCTAGCCCCGCGAAATCTCCCATTTCGCCAAGACGGCGCGGGCATGATGGACCCATGACGACCTGGGAAGACGTCCTGCGGATGGCCTCGGAGCTGCCGGAGGTCACCGAGTCCACGTCCTATCGCACACCCGCGCTGAAGGTGGCGGGCAAGACCTTCGGGCGACTGCGTACCGAGGCCGAGGGTGGCCTCATGCTGATGTGCGGCCTCGACGAGAAGGCCGCCCTGCTCGAATCCGGCGACCCCGCGTTCTACACGACGCCGCATTACGACGGCTACGGCAGCATCCTCGTCGACCTGGCGAAGGTGGACGTGCGGCAGTTACGCGAGCTGATCGAGGAAGCGTGGCTGCTCAAGGCGCCGCCGAAGGTTCGCAAACAGCTCGACGCTACGTGAGTTCGCCGTTGAGCAGGCTCATCAGGATCATGTCGTGCCGCTTGCCGTCCTCACCGCGGAACGCCTCGCGGTGCCTGCCGTCTTCCTGGAACCCGACCTTGCGGTAGACGCGCCGGGCGGACTCGTTCTCCGCCACCACCCACAGCGCGATCAGGTGCAGGCGCATGACGTTGAAGCCGTACGCGCACATTACGCGCATCGCGTCGGTGCCGTAACCGTTGCCCCAGTAGTCCTTTTCGCCGACGTAGATCGTGAGCTCGGCGTTCCCGACTTCAGGCTCGGCGCCGGTGAGGTCGATGATGCCGATGAACTTGCCGTCGGCGACCGTTTCGATGCCGAGCACGACCCGCTCGTACGAGTTCTCCTTGCGTTCCTCGCAGCGTTTGCGGATCTGCGCGAGAGACAGCGGATGACCGTTGATCATCCACCGGCCGATGTCGGGGTCGCTGTTCCAGCGGTACAGCGATTCGGCGTCGGACGGCTCGAGTGCGCGCAGCCGGACCAGCTTCCCGCTCAGCATCGGGTCCCCCTCGGTTCATTCCCGCTTGAGCAGCAGGAAGTCCTGGACGTCGATGAGCCCGAGGAACTGCCGGACCACGGGCGGCATCGCCTGACGTGACTCATCATGGACGACTTCCGGGTCGCGGACGACGTAATTACGCCGCCGCGTCACGATCTCGCCGCCGCCCGCGGCGAGCAGGTTCTTCACCCAGTCGGCGCCGGGGCCGTAGGTCAGTGCGACGACAAACCCTTCCGGCACAAGGAAAACGTTCACCGGCGTCCGGTACTCCTTGCCCGAACGCCTGCCCTTGTGCACCACGATGCCGAAGCCCGGCATCCAGCCGACGAGGTACTTCGCGATCCGGTTGGTGGCGACGCGGTTGAACCGGGCCACGCCTTTGGGGATGACCATGGCCCCAGCATGGCGCGCGCCGGAGAAAAAATCAACAACTGTGGAATTAGGGCGGCGTGAGCCCTGATCGACACGGTGGGATGATGGCGTCGCCGGACCAACACGGGGAGCGTGCATGTCGACCGAATGGCCGCTGCGGCAACAGCCGGACTCGCCGGTTCTCTTCGCCCGATCCCTGGCCGCCGATCCCGGCCGCCTCGCCTTCGTCGTCCTCGACGATGACGACGAGTGGTTCATCAGCGACGGCTCCGAGTACTCCGAGGACATGGAGTTCAACCGAGCCCAGTTCGGCTCGCTGCCCCTGCGCGACGCGCTGACCCGCATCCCCGCACTGGCCGCGCTCGCGATCCTGCCGCCGGGCATGGCCGCGGACTGGGATCCGGTGCGGCGTACCTGGCTGCTGAGCTCCGTCGCCGATTCGGACGACGAAACCGAGGACCGGCAACATCGCCAAGCCCGCATCGCCGCCTGGCCCCACCCCGGCTCGCCGGTGGACGAGGTCCAGGTCAGCTCCGGTCTCGCCGAGATCCCGGCCGATCCGACGGCGTCGCCGCGCGCCGTCCGCCAGGTCGTCCGGGAAGCCGACGGTAGCTGGCTTTTCGTGGGCTTCGAGGTCCCCGAGGCCGTCGACTTCGAGACCGAAGCCCTCGAACTCGAACACGTCGTCCGCCTCTACCCGGACGTCGCGACCGTGCTGGCCGCGGCCCCGCTCCAGGTCTGGGACCGCGCGAACCCGCACAGCCCATGGGAAATCGTCGAGGGCTGACAGGGCGCACGTGGGTTCACAGCACGGCGTCTGTCCGTAATGGACCGGCGGTGATGCGCAATGTCTTGACGCGTAAGGGTTCTCCGTCGTCGAGATAGAAGATATGCATGAACGGCGCCCGCACGATGTCGTCCGGCGAGGACTTCTTCGCCATGGTCGCCTCACCCCGCAGGAGGCACACGCCGTCGGTGGCGGTCCAGAATTCGAGGACGTCGTGGGTGATGTGCAAGGGTTCGTCGATCTTCACGAAGAACGCCTTGATGTTTTCGACACCCACGATGTGCGCGGTGCCGAAGTGCAGTTCGGTCTCGTCGGTCAGGTGCGCGAATCCTTCGCCGAAGGTGAGGGTGTCGATTTCGTTCATGATCTGAAGGACCCATTCCGGCGCGACGGCCGGGCTGGCGGTGTACGTCATGATCGGCCATTCACGCGGCGGCGGGCAGGGCGGACAGGAACAGGTCGATCTCGGCGTTGATCTCGCCGGGGTTCTCCCTGGCGGCGAGGTGGCCGGTGTGCTGGAGCACGCGGAAGGTGCTGCCCTCGATGGCGTCGGCCATCTTGCGCACGGCGTGCACCGGGAACTGGCTGTCCTCTTCGCCGGCGATGACGAGGACCGGGATGCCGGAAATGGTGGCCAGCCTGCGGTGTTCGTCCTTGCGGCCGATCAGGATGCTGCGCAGCGCCCAGGCCACGGACTTCGGATCGTCCCGCAGGACGAAGTTCGTGAACTCCAGGAACTCCGGGTTGGTGGCTTCGGCGGTGGGGCCCGCGAAAGCGGCGCGAGCGGCCTTCGCGGCGAGCGGCGGCATCTTCGCATGCAGGGAGAGGTAGGTGGCCAATGCGGTCGCCCAGACGCTTTCGAACGTCGTCGGCAACGAGGCCGTGCAGTTGATGCCGATCGCGGCGGCCGTCCGCTCGGGGTAGTACGCGGGGAAGACGCCGGCGAGCATGCCGCCCCAGCTGTTGCCGACGACGATGGCCTTGCCGATGCCCAGCGCGTCAAGGATTTTCACCAGCGCGTCCGCGCAGTCCCGCAGGTCGATGATCTTCCGGAGCGCGTCGGACTTGCCGTGTCCCGGGCTGTCGATGAGCACCAGCCGATGAGTCGGGGCGAAGTGTTCGTACTGGTACCGCCACATGGTCCCGTCCATCATCAGGCTCGGCCAGCAGACCATGGCCGGGCCGTCGGTCCGGCCACCCGTCCGCACGTTGATCAGGCCGAGCGAGGTCGGGATCAGTGTTTCGGTGACCTCGTCCAGCCAGTCGATCGTCGTCATGACCTCTCCTTTCATTTTGCTAGTAGTAGCATCTCACTACTACTAGCAAAACGCTACCGATCTCCTTCCTGGGTTGCCAGCGGCACAAGGGTGGCCGCCTCGATCGGCTGGTGACAGCTGCTGCACGCGAGGTACGGCTCGGTCCTGTTCTCGCACTTCGTGTGCAGCAGCGGGCGGTCGGCTAGTTCCCGGCCGCTCGCATGGCTTTCCGCCCAGCGGGTCACCGCGACGACGGTGGGGACGACGAGTTCGCGGGCGGCCTCGGTGAGCTGGTACTCGTACCAGGGCTTGTCGGGCCGGTACTTCCGCTTGTCCAGTAGTCCCAGTTCGGTGAGATCGCCCAGGCGTGCGGTGAGGATGTTCGCCGAGATCCCCAGTGCGCGCTTGAGTTCGCCGAACCTGCACACGCCGAAGAAGATCTCCCGCAGGATCTGGTAGTTCCAGCGTTCCGAAATCGCGGCGAGAAACGCTTGCCCGTGCTGGAAAGTGACGTGCCCGG
This sequence comes from Amycolatopsis sp. NPDC059027, assembly GCF_042739735.1. NCBI lineage: Bacteria > Bacillati > Actinomycetota > Actinomycetes > Pseudonocardiales > Pseudonocardiaceae > Amycolatopsis > Amycolatopsis sp. NPDC059027. The sequence goes on from NZ_JBHYIK010000075.1 coordinate 29,090, forward strand.
TGCGCTCGGCCACGGCGGCTCCTTCTGGTATCGACTGACAACTAGTGTCAGGTTAGTACCAGGTGGTGGAATCAGTTCCTCCCGCGGCGCGCGTAGTAGGTGACCAGCCCGGCGATGCACACCACGGCCACGCCGCCCGCGATCACGCGGCTCGTGGAGTCCAGCCCCACGGCCGTGCCCGCCGCGTTGGCGGCCCCGCTGACCAGTAGCACCAGCCACAGCAACGCGGCGACCGCGCCGCCACCACGACGCCGAACCTGCCGGGAATCGTTGTGATCGCTCATGGTTTGAACCTATGAGCGGTGAGCGCGCGACCCCATCCCCTCGGCTACCGGAGCCGAGGTGGAGCCCACTCCACCGGAGTGCCGGGAAAACGAAAGCCCCAGGTCCACAGTGGACATCCACTGACCTGGGGCTTTCGTATGAGAGCGGATGACGGGAATCGAACCCGCGTATTCAGCTTGGGAAGCTGATGTTCTACCATTGAACTACATCCGCAGTGCGTCGCCAGCATACACAACGCCGCGCTCTCCTTGTCGAGACCCCTGCCTGTCGACCACGCCGACTCTTGACGGCACGGCCGACAAGTGACAACACTTGTTGTCGACATTGAGGCGAGGTGGTCCCGGATGGCTGACAAGCTCCCCGATCCCGAGTTGTTCCGCCAGGGCGGGTTCCGGATCGCCACCCGGCTCTTCATCGACGGTGACATCCGCGGTGACGAGCGGCAGGTCGCCCGGCTCCGGGAGTTCGCGCAGGTTCAGGACCCGTTGGCGGACAACGTCGTCGCGTGGATGGCGCGGCAGCCCAAGGGGGCGGGGCGCGCGCGGTTCGAGCAAGCGCTGCAAGGCGGGATCGAGGCGCTCGACAGTCCGGCCGAGGAGCTCGAGGCGTTCTTCCGGCAGGTCGAGGCGACGCCGTTCTGGGTGGACCAGGAACGTCTTCAGCGGGGCGCCAAGGCGATCACCAGGGCCGGGCTGCTCGGGCTGTTCCCGCTCGGTGACATGTCGTTGATGGGCGGGTATCTCGCGTCGCGGGCCACGAAATCGCTGGTCGGGACCGGGGAGATCCAGAACAAGGCGGCCAGGCGGCTGGTCGAGACCGCGACGTGGTGGCTCGACGTCACCACCCCGGGGGCGCTCGCGCCCGGCGAGCAGGGGTACGCGTCGGCGTTGCGGGTCCGGCTGGTGCACGCACACGTCCGCGCCGCGATGAACCGGCGGCCCGACTGGGACTACGCGGCGTGGGACCGGCCGGTCAACCAGGTGCAGACCGCGGGCACGCTCCTGCTGTTCTCCCTGGTCTACGTCTTCGGTGTGCAGTTGCTCGGGTTGCGTTACTCCGCCCGCGAGCGTGCCGACATCCTGCATCTGTGGCGCTACATCGGCTGGCTGATGGGCGTCGACGAGGAGCTGCTGCCGGCGGACGAAGAGGACGCCTGGCGTCTACTGTGGCTCCTTGCCACCACCGAGTTCATCCCCGACGAGGACTCGAAACGCCTGGCGAAGGCGCTGACCGAGACGCACCGGGGGTTCGGCGAAGGGTTCGGCGCGCTGGGCAAGGTCGTCTCGCATCTGTCCGTCGCGGTGCACTCGTCGATCAGCAGGCTCGTGCTCGGCAAGGTCAACGCCGACTTCCTGGAACTGCCGAACGACCGGGTCGCGCAGGCCGCCGTGCTCGCGGTGGCCGGGGTCAACTTCGCCGCCGAGACGCTGCGCCGCTTCGTCCCGGGTGCGACGGCGCTGCAGGAGCGGATCGGCGAGGCAGGGCGCCGCGGTTACGCCCGGCGCCTCGGCAGGATCTTCGCCCCGGACACCACCTACGCACAGCACATGCGAGCCGCCTGACTCGCCCCGATAGGCTTCGTGCGTGCTGCTCAGTGACCGTGACCTCCGCAAACAGCTCGACGAAGGCCGTCTCGGCGTCGACCCCTTCGACCCGACCATGGTCCAGCCGTCCAGCATCGACGTCCGGCTCGACCGCTTCTTCCGGGTCTTCGACAACAGCAAGTACACCCACATCGACCCGCAGTTGCAGCAGGACGAGCTGACCTCGCTCGTCGAGAAGGAGGGCGAGGACCCCTTCGTGCTGCACCCCGGCGAGTTCGTGCTCGGCTCGACATTCGAGACCGTCACGCTCGCCGACGACCTCGCCGGCCGCCTCGAGGGCAAGTCCTCCCTCGGCCGTCTCGGCCTCCTGACGCACTCGACAGCGGGCTTCATCGACCCCGGCTTCTCCGGGCACATCACGCTTGAGCTGTCCAACGTCGCGAATCTGCCGATCACCCTGTGGCCCGGCATGAAGATCGGCCAGCTCTGCATCTTCCGGCTGTCCAGCGCGGCGGAAAACCCGTACGGCTCTTCCGCGGCCGGGTCCCGCTACCAGGGGCAGCGGGGTCCGACGCCGAGCCGCGCGTACAAGAACTTCCACCGAGTGGACACCTGGCGTTAAGCCGCGACCGGGGCCTCCCAGTCGATGTGGTGGTTCCACATGAACTCGTTCGGATCCCCGTCCGACGGCGGCTTCCGGAACGCCCGCTTGATGAACAGGTCGCGGATCACCCGGCCGACCGGGCCGACGGCCTTCGCGTCGCCGTTGCGCTTGCCCTGAGCCACCACGGCTTCGACACGCTCGCGACGCAGGCCCTCGTACGCGGCCAGCGCGCGTTCGACGTCCGGGACATCGCGAAGGCACTTCGCCAGCGTGACGGCGTCTTCGATCGCCATCGACGCGCCCTGGCCCGCCGCCGGTGACGTCGCGTGCGCGGCGTCGCCGATGATCACCATCCGGCCCTTCCGCCACACCGGCACGCTCGGGAAGTCGTAGGTGGCCCACGGCTGGTAGATCTCCCGCGTCGCGCGCACGATGCCGACGGCAGGCGTGCGATCCGCGGCGAACAGGCGCAGCAGCTCCGCGCGCCAGCGTTCACCGGTCATCCCGGCCAGCTCCGACTCGGTGGGCTCGGCCTTGCGCGGCACGTTCGCGAACCACCACACCTGGCCGTTCGGGTGCACGACGTGCGAAAAGAACGCGCGCTTCCCGAAGACCATGTTCATCACGCCGGGCTCGTCGTCCAGCGACAGCCCTTCGACGAGCCCGCCCGTGTTGAGCAGCGGCACGTACCGCGGCGACGGCGCACCGGGGTCGATGATCTCGCGCACTCGCGAACGCAGCCCGTCCGCACCGATCAGCAGGTCGCCTTCGGCATGCGTGCGGTCGGCGAACTCCGCGCGGACGCCGTCGGATCGCTGACTCGCCCCGATCAGCCGCTTGCCGTACTCGACCGGGATGCCCCGTCGTGCCGCTTCGTCGCGCAAGGCCACGTAGAGGTCCGAGCGCATTACGGTCTGGCTCACCGTGCCGTCCGGCAGCGCGCCGAACGGGAACTCGGTGAGCCGGGTGCCGTCGCCCAGCCCCATGGACATCCGCGGCGTCGCGAAGCCGACTCCGCTGACCAGGTCCTTCAGGCCCAACGGCCGGAGCGCGTCCATGCCGTTCACGGCCAGGGTGAGGAACGCGCCGACTCCCTCCGCGCCCCGGTCGTAGGCCTCGTACAGCACCGGTTCGTGTCCGGTCTCGTGCAGCGCGATCGCGGTGATCGTGCCCGCGATGCCGCCCCCGATGATCAGCACCCGCGCCATGTCCTTCTCCTCATCGAATCTCTTAGGAACTAATTCGTTCTGTCGAACTAAACAGTGAGCTAAACTTGTCGTCGTGTCAAGTGAGCGAGCTGAGCTGGTGGAAGAACTCCTGGTCAGGTCCCGGGAGCTGTCCACGGAGACGGTCATGTTCCACACCGCGATCGCGGAGCTGAACGGGCTCTCCACGGTCGAGAGCAAGATCAGCGACTACCTCGCGCGGCTCGGCCCGATGACGCCGAAGGAGCTGGCCCGTTACTCCGGGCTCGCCCCCGCGTCGGTGACGGCGTTGGTCGACCGGCTGGAGAAGAAGGGCATGGTCTGCCGGAAGCCCCATCCGGACGACCGGCGCAAGGTGCTCATCGAGTTCGACATGGCGGGCGCCGAGGCCGCCGCGCCGCTGTGGGATCACCTGGTGACCTCGGTCCGGAAAGCGTGCGACCGCTACACCGCGGACGAGCTCCGGTTGCTCATCGAGTTCGTCGCCACCGCGGCGGCGATCACCCATGAGTCGACCGGAAAGATCACCGGTCCCCTGACGGGGTGAGATTCATGCTCATCGGTGTCGAAAAGAGGGCGTAATTCACCGGGACGTGCAACGCTCCGAGCGTTGTCCGCTCCTTTTCGGGGGGTTGCGCAGATGTCGTGGTCGGGAAGATCGATCCGGTTCCTCGTCGTGCTGGCGTTACTTTTCGGTAGCACGGCTTTGGTGACCGGGAACCCGGCTTCGGCGGCGGTGGTGAAGCCGTTCGCCATGAACTACAACAAGGCCGTCTACGGCGATTTCCTCTACGCGGGAAACGGCTCTCTGCGGTGCCCGGTTCCGGCGGACGGCGCGCCGACCACGGGGTTCGGCAACACGCCCGCGGCCTGTGCGGCGGGGGCGAACCGTGACAACACCACGGTCAACGACAACTACTTCATGCAGTGGTCCGATGTGGATTTCGACCCCGGGACTTTCGATTCGTCAAGGGCGAGCGTGACGATTCCCCCTGGCGCGAAAGTCGAGTTCGCCCGTTTGAACTGGGCGGGTAACACGGGCGTGTACAACACGTATCCCGGTGTTGTGTCGCCGACGAAAATGTGCCAGGACCGCAACTTCCAAACACCGGCGATCCTGCCGCCAGGAAGCCCGGACCGGCAGCCGGTGCGGTTGACCGTCGGGGGCGGGAGTTCGGCCGACATCAGCCCGGCTTCGTACACCGCCGACCCGCTGAACACGTTCAGCGGTGGTCAGTACTACTCCGCCTACGCCGACGTCACGAGTCGGTTCGCGAACGCGCCGACCGGTTCGCCGCTGGACCTGACGGTCGGCAACGTGTGGGCGCCCAAGGGTTTCGGCTGCATGGGCGGCTGGTCGATCGCGCTGGTGTACTCCTACCCCGAGCGGAACCCGGACTACGCGCCGAGCAAGCGTGAGGTCTTCATCTACGACGGTCACGTCCGGCAGAACAGCACCGACCCGACCACCAACGTCACCATCAGCGGATTCCGGGCCGCGGCCGCGGACGCGCACGTCGGTGTCACCGCTTATGAGGGCGACTGGGGCATCCCGCGCGACACCTTCCTGATCAACGACCAGCCCACCTTCGAGCCCGCGACCGGGGACGCCAGCAACTTCTTCATCTCCAACGCCGACGGCGCGAGCAATCCCGCGGTGAAGAACAACTACAGCGTCGACGCGAAGTCGTTCAACACCTCCGCGATTCCCGCGGGCGCGACCAGCGCGAAACTGGGTTTCAGCACCGGGGGCGACGCCTACCTCGCGCAGAACCTCGCCTTTTCGGTGCCACTGCCCGAACTGCAGATCACCAAGACGGCGTCGCCGGAGGTCGTGCACGCCGGTGACCAGGTCACGTTCACGATCGTCGTGCGGAACCCGAGTGGTGCCGCGGCGAGCGGCGTCGCGGTCATCGACGACGCGTTCCCGGCGTGCTCGAAGAACATCGGCACCCTCGCGGGCGGAGCCACGACGAGATACACGTGCACCGCGACCGCACCCGGTGACGACTTCTCCAACACCGCCAAGGTGACAGGCAGAAGCGCGCTCGACGATCCGCTCGAAGGCACGTCCACGGTGAACGTCGACGTCATCCACCCGGCGGTCAAGATCACGAAGAAAGCCGACAAACCGGCTTATCGAGCAGGCGACACCGTGACGTTCACCGTGGTGGTCTCGAACACCGGTGACGTCCCGCTGACCTCGGTGACCGTGGCCGACCCGAAGACGTCCTCATGTGCGCGGACTCTGCCGGGCTCGCTCGCGGCCGGCGCGTCGCAGACGTTCACGTGTACCGCGACGGCGCCGATCCCCGACGGGGTCAACACCGCGACCGTCACCGGCACCGACCCGCTGGGCAAGCAGGTGAACGCGAGCGCCGACGCGCCGGCACCGACCATCGCCCCGGCGATCGAGGTGACCAAGTCCGCGGACCCGGCCGTCATCCACGCGGGCGAGCAGGTGACCTGGACGATCACGGTCAAGAACACCGGCGACAGCCCGCTCGACCCGGTGAAGCTGACCGACGACACCACGACGTCCTGTTCCCGCACGTTCGGCGCGCTGGCGCCCGGCGCGTCGCAGACCTATACCTGTACGGCGAATCCATCGAAGACCACGAAGAACACGGTGACCGCCACCGGTACCGACCGGTCGGGCCAGCCGGTCACCGCGACGGCGTCGGCCACCGTCACGGTGATCAACCCGGCGCTGACGATCCAGAAGGACGCCAGTCCCGCCGTCGTCCGCACGGGTGACCAGATCACGTTCACCATCACGGTGACCAACGCCGGTGACGTCCCGCTGTCGGACGTCGCGGTGACCGACGATCACACGCCGTCGTGTGCGCGGACGTTCGGGACGCTCGCGCCCGGCGCGTCGCAGAAGTACACCTGCACCGCGCCCGCCCCGGCGGACGATTTCACCAACACCGCCACCGCGACCGGGAAGGACCAGACCGGCCGCGAACTGAAGGTGACCGACGACGCCAAGGTCGACGTCATTCACCCCGCTGTCGCGATCACGAAGACCGCGTCGCCTGCTCAGGTTCGTGAGGGTGACACGGTGACGTTCACGATCACGGTGACGAACACCGGCGACGTTCCGTTGACTGGTGTCACGGT
>NZ_JBHYIK010000075.1:35949-46603 GCF_042739735.1 Amycolatopsis sp. NPDC059027
CGCCACGGCCAATGGCACTGACGTGACGAACCGGCCGGTGACGGCGACGGCGGAGGTGCCGGTGGACGTGATCCATCCGGCGATCGCCATCACGAAGACCGCGTCGCCTGCTCAGGTTCGTGAGGGTGACACGGTGACGTTCACGATCACGGTGACGAACACCGGCGACGTTCCGTTGACTGGTGTCACGGTCGCGGACGAGAAGGTCGCGGGCTGTGCGAAGACGGTGGGAACGCTTGCTCCACAAGGGAAGCAGACCTATACGTGCACGGTGGTGGCGGGTGCGCAGGGCTTCACCAACATCGCGAAGGCGACTGGTACCGACCCGACGAACCGGCCAGTGGACGCTACGGCCGACGCGACGTTCACGGTGCAGCGTCCCGCCGTCACGATCACCAAGGAGGTGAAGGGCGGGCCGTACCGCGAGGGCGACACCGTGTCGTTCCAGATCACCGTGAAGAACACCGGTGACGTCCCGCTGACCGGGGTCAAGGTCGCCGACCCGCTGGTGGCCGACTGCGCGCGGACCTTCGACGGCGCGCTCGCCCCCGGCGCCACCTGGGGCTTCGGCTGCACCGGGAAGGCACCGGCGGACGACTTCACCAACGTGGCGACGGTGACCGGCACACCGCCGGTCGGGCCACCGGTGACGGCGACCGGCGAGGCCAAGGTGGACGTCATCCACCCGGGCATCGCGATCACCAAGGACGCCACGCCGAAGGTGGTCCGCGCGGGTGACACGGTGACGTTCACGATCACGGTGACGAACACCGGCGACAGCCAGCTGCGAGACGTTTTCGTGGCCGACCAGATCGCGCCGGACTGCGCGAAGCGCTTCGGAACCCTTGCGTCCCAAGCGAAACAGACCTACACGTGCACACTGGTGGCCGGTGAGAACGACTTCACCAACACCGCCACCGCCAACGGCACCGACGGGACGAACCGGCCGGTGACAGCCACGGCGGACGCGGCGGTCGACGTCATTCACCCGGCGATCACGATCACCAAGAGCGCGGCACCGACGCAGGTTCGCGAGGGCGACACGGTGACGTTCACCATCGTCGTCAAGAACACCGGCGACGTCCCGCTCACCGCTGTGTCCGTTGTGGACGATCGGACGCCGTCGTGTGCGCACAACGTCGCCTCGCTCGCGGCAGGCGCGGAAGAGAAGTACACGTGCAGTCTGGTCGCGGGCGCCGACGGGTTCACGAACACGGCGAAGGTGACTGGCACCGACCCGACGAAGCGGCCGGTCACGGCGACCGGTGACGCGACGTTCACCGTGCTGCACCCGGGTCTGTCGATCGCCAAGGACGTCAAGGGCGGCCCGTTCCGCGAGGGCGACACGGTGACGTTCACGATCGTCGTCACCAACACCGGTGACTCGCCGTTGACCGCGGTCAAGGTGACCGACGACCTGGCCCCGGCCTGCGCGAAGACGTTCGACCGGCTGGAGCCGGGTGCGAAGCAGACCTACGAATGCACCATGACCGCGCCCGCGGACGACGTGGTGAACGTGGCCAAGGTGACCGGCACGCCGCCGACGGGGCCGCCGATCACCTCGACCGACGACGCGAAGGTGGACGTCATCCACCCGGCCGTCACGATCACCAAGGAGGCTTCGCCGAAGGTCGTGCGTGCGGGCGACACCGTGACGTTCACGATCGTCGTCAAGAACACCGGGGACGCGCCGCTGACCAAGGTGTCCGTTGTGGACGATCTGGCGCCTTCGTGTGCCAGGACGTTCGACTCGCTCGACGTCGGCGTGGTGCAGACCTACCAGTGTTCGATGATCGCGCCGGAGGACGACTTCTCCAACGTCGCGAAGGTGACCGGCACGCCGCCGGTCGGGCCGCCGGTGACCGCGACCGGTACGGCGACGGTGGACGTCGTGTACCCGGCCATCGCGATCATGAAGGACGCCGCGCCGTACCAGGTCCGTGAGGGCGACACGGTGACCTTCACCATCCTGGTCAAGAACATCGGGAACGCGCCGCTGACCGATGTGTCCGTTGTGGACGACAAGACTCCGTCCTGTGCCAGGAACTTCCCGTCGCTGGCGCCCGACGCCGAGCAGAAGTTCACCTGCACCACCGTCGCGGGGGCGCAGGGCTTCACGAACGTCGCGAAGGCGACCGGCACGGATCCGACCAAGCGGACCGTGACCGCGTCCGACGACGCGTCGTTCGTCGTGCAGCATCCCGGCGTGACGATCACCAAGACCGCGAAGGGCGGCCCGTTCCGCACGGGCGATTCGGTGCCGTTCGAGATCGTGGTGACCAACACCGGCGACGTCGAACTGCACAACGTGAAGGTCGGCGACAGCGTCGCGCCCGAATGCGCGCGTACCTTCGATTCCTTGCCGGTGAACGGAATCCAGCGGTATTCGTGCACGATGACCGCGCCGGCCGACGACGTCACCAACGTCGCGAAGGTGACCGGGACACCACCGATCGGATCACCGGTCTCGGACGAGAGCAGTGCTCGCGTCGACGTCATCCATCCCGCGGTGAAGATCACCAAGGACGCCGAGCCGCGGCAGGTGCGGCCGGGTGAGCAGGTCACGTTCAGCCTGTCGGTGACCAACATCGGCGACGTGCCGCTGACCAAGGTGTCCGTTGTGGACGACAAGACGCCGTCGTGTTCGTTCACTGTGGACACTCTCGCGGTCGGCGCGACGGAGACCAGGACGTGTTCGATCTCCGCGCGCCAGGACGTCACGAACGTCGCGACCGTGACCGGGGACGATCCGACCGGGCGGCCGGTGACGGACTCGGCCAAGGCGTCGGTCGACGTCATCGGCCCCGGTCTCACGGTGACCAAGACCGGTCCGGCGAAACCCGTGCTGCCGGGCCAGAAGGTCACCTTCACGGTCGTCGTGAAGAACACCGGCGACGTCACCCTCACCGACGTCACGCTCGACGACAAGGTCGCACCCGGTTGCTCGAAGAACGTGGGGACGCTCAAGCCTGACGAGTCGGCCGCGCCGGTCACCTGCGAGGTGACCATGGGCGAAAACGACATCACCAACACGGTGCGCGCGATCGGTAAGGACCCGACGGGCAAACCGGTGGACTCGACCGCGGACGCCGTGGCGAAGGTGGCCAAGCCGGGCATCGACCTGGTGAAGAAGGCCGACACGTCGGTGCGCGCGGGCGGCACGGCGACGTTCACGCTGACCGTGACCAACACCGGCAACGTCGACCTTGTCGCGCTGGAACTGACCGACCCGACCTACCCGGCCTGCGACCGCTCCTTCGCACGGCTGGCCGTCGGGGAGCGCAAGGAATGGACCTGCACCGCGACCGCGCCGCAGTCCGGCGAGCTGACCAACCTCGCGACCGTGACCGGCAAACCGGACACCGAGCAGCCCGGTGACCCGGTCAAGGACACCGACAGCGTCACGATCAAGGTGATCACCCCGCCGCCACCGAACCCGACCGTCCCGCCGAGTCCCGGCACCCCGGTCACGCCGCCGGGGCCGAACCCGCCGCCGTTGCCGAACACCGGCTACGACCCATGGCCCGCCGCCTTCACCGGCATGGGCCTGCTTGCGGGCGGTGTGCTCCTGTTGCTGCTCCGGCCCCTCCGGAACAGGCGCGGACGTTCCTGACCGCTTTGCCCGAGTCCGGCCAGGTGCCCTGAAAACCCCGGACTCGGCAACGCGGCGGCGCCACTTCGCGTTACCAATCCGACCGAAAGAAGGCGGAGACGGACTGCAGCCGATCGGCTTGTAGACACTCATTTCCGCCGTAGCTGCCGTCGGATTGGTAACGAATGGCACAGTATCTTCGTGACCGAGTGGCAGCGACGGACCGTGGAGCGTGCCGGATGACCCAGCCGCGGACGGACGGCCGAGGTTCGTCCTACGGCGCGGCCGAGCTGAGCGAACGCAACCTGAACCTGGCCATCGCGCGGTACGCCGTGTTCGTCCGCTCCGCCGTGGTCGCGGTGTGCGCACTGCTCGGCATCCTCGCGGCTCCGGCCGATCATCGAGCGCTGACCGCGCTGTTCGTCGGCGTCGCCGTCGCGTGGAGTGCCGCGTCCGCGTTCATGGCGCGGCGCGAGATCCCGGTGCTCGTCGTTGCCGTGATCGGGGCGGCGGCGGTGCTCGTCATCGGGCTCAGCCAGCTGTTGATCGGGCCGCAGCCGGTCAACAGCTGGGTGTTCGTCACGGTCTCCATCACCGCCGCGATGAGCCAGTTCGAATGGGGCACCAGGCCTGCCGTCGGTGTCTTCCTCGCCTTGCTCGGCGTCGGCGGTTACGTCGCGGGCATGACGTTGGCCGCGTCCGGGCGATTCGGGGACGCGCTGGGACCGGCGATCCGGATCCTCGTCGAGACCACCCTCGCCAGGATCGGCTACGTCGTGGTCCGGTCAAAGGCACGCACCGCGGGACGCATCATCGAACGGGCGGCGGCTCGTCGTCTCGACGCCTCGGTCGCGGCGGCCCGGCGCGCGAGCGAGCGTGAGTATCTGGCCACTCTGCACGACACGGCCAGCGCGACGTTGCTGATGGTCTCGGTGGGAGCGCATCAGGATCGTCCTGCCTGGCTGCCCGAACGCGCGGAACGGGACCTGGAGGCGCTCGCCACGGTGCCGAGCGCGGGAGCCAGCCGGATCGATCTGGCCGCGTTGCTGGGCACCGTCGGTGACCATCGGGCGGTGCGCGTCGAGACCGCCCTCGGCGACGAACTGGTGCTGCCCGCCGCTCCGGCGATCGGGATCCTGCACGGCGTCCGCGAGGCGGTGGGCAACGTCGAGCGGCACGCCGGAGTCGACAAGGCGACGTTACGCGCCGAGCGTGACGACCGCGGCCGGATCGTCGTCGAACTGCGGGACCGGGGCAGCGGATTCGACGCGGACGGCGTTTCGCCGCACCGGCGCGGAATTTCGGTGTCCATTGTGGAGCGAATGGCGAACACCGGCGGCCGGGCGACGGTCCGGTCCGTACCGGGCGCCGGTACCGCGGTGCGGTGGGTGTGGCCGGATGACTGACCTCGTCGCGCGCCCTGCCCAGCAGATCCAGGAACGGTTGCTCACCGGTGGCCGGATCGGGGCGCTCACCGTCGCGGTGACGGTGCAGTTCGTGCTGTGCCTCCCGCAGCTGCTCGCGAGCCGCGACCGGTTCCTGGCGCTGTGGCCGGAGGTCGTGGCGTTCGGGATGCTGACCGCGGTCGCCGCCGGAGCCGTGTGGTTCCTGGTTCCGTGGCAAGGAGATGTCGCTCGTCTTCCGGTGGACGGGCGCGGGCGTTGTGCTGCTGGCGTCCGTACTGGCTTCCGCCGTGGTCCCGCCCGGCGAGTACCTGGGCCCGCCGCACTGGATCTTCGGCATCGTCGGCTGGTACGGCCTGGTGCTGCTGTTCGACCTCCCGGCGCCCGCGCTGGTCGGTTTCCTCGTCGCGCACCAGCTGCTGACCTTCGCCGAACTTGTCGTGGTCGGCCCGCCGGATCACCTGACGCTGGCGCCGATGGCGATCACCGCGGTCTCCGTCGGCGGCTTCCAGCTCGCGGTGGGACTGGCCGCGCAGGTGTTACGGCGCGCGGCGGCCGCGGCGGGTGACGCGGCCGCGGAGGAGGAGCGGATCCGCACGCAGGACCAGATCGCCGAGCACCTGCACCGGGATCACCACGCGCGGTACACCACCTTGCTCAGCACGACGATCCCGCTGCTCGCCGGGCTCGCCCACGGTTCGCTGGATCCGGCGGACGAGGACGTCCGGCGTCGATGCGCCATCGAAGCCGCCCGAATGCGGCGGCTGTTCGCGGAGAGCGACGAGGTGTCCGACAGACTGGTGCACGAACTACTGGCGTGCGTCGACGTGGCCGAACGCAACGGTGTACTGGTGCAGTTCGCCGTCCGCGGCGAGCCCCGGCGGTTACCGAGGGAAGTGCGCCGGGAGCTGCTCGACCCGGTCGCGGCCGCGCTCGCGTCGGCGGTCTCGAGCGCGCGGACGACCGTGACGAGGACGCGGGACCGCGTGCGGGTGAGCGTCGTCAGCGACGCTCCGCGGCCGCCGCAGGCCGGTCGCGAGCCTCGGCACGTCGAGGTCAACACCGTGTTCGACGAGGCCAGGCTGTGGGTGGAGGCGATATGGCGACCGACGTCATCACGGTGACCGTGATCGACGATCACCCGGCCATCCTCGCCGGCGTCGAGCATTGGTACGCCACCGCAGACCCGCCGATCCGCGTGGTCGCCACCGGGAACTCGGTGAAGGCCGCGTGGATCCCGCCAGGCGACTCGGCCGGCGTCGTCGTGTTCGACCTGCAGCTGTCCAGCCACGGGTCGCCGTCCTATGGCGAGCTGCGCCGGCTCGTCGACAGTGGACGGCAGGTCATCGTCTACACCATGCGGGATGACGAGCAGGCCGCGCTGACCTGCCTCGACATCGGGGCGTTCACGTTCCTCACCAAGGCGGAGGGCAAGGAACACCTCGTCGCGGCGACCGTCGCGGCCGCCCAGGACCTGCCCTACACGCCGCCCGCGCTGGCGGGTGCCTTCGGCACGAACAGCCGATCGGACCGGCCGCGGCTGTCGGACCGTGAGGAGTCCGTGCTGGTGGAGTGGTTCCAGAGCGAGTCGAAGGAGCTCGTCGCCGAGAAGCTCGGCATCACCGTCCGGACCGTCAACACCTACCTGGACCGGGTGCGCATCAAGTACGCCAACGTCGGCAGGCAGGCCAGGACCAAGGCCGCGCTGGTCGCCCGCGCGATCCAGGACGGCCTGGTGGAAGTGGACGATCTCTAGCCTTGTGGGTCGAGCGACCGGCACAGCTTCCGGCTCCGCTGCCCTAGTTTGGCGACAAGGGGGTCGGTCGGTACTCGCCGGGGAGGGGCGGGTACCGACCGAAATTTCTTCGCGGCGGCTGCGACTTTTGGGGGCTGTCGCCGTAATCGTTTCGTGATACGTTCCCGTGCCGTGTCCCCCATTAGTGGTAGAAGTCGCGTGCTCATGGTGTCACTGAGTGTTCTCATCGGCGGACTTGCCGCCGGTGGTGGGACGCTGTGGCTGCACCAAGGGCAGAACGCGGACACATTGAGTAATTCCACGTTGGCGTTGCGGGTGCCGGACACCCGAGGCGGTCCTCAGGTCCGGGCAGCGGGTCCGCAGGGGACGCCGTCCGGCTCGACGACCTCGGCGCCGGCGACCTCCGGCACACCGGAGACCACGCCGTCGAAGGACGAGAAGCCACCGACGTCCGAGGCACCGACCTCCAGCGCGAGCCCGGCATTGCAGCCTCCGGCCACGACGCCGAGCACGAGCCAGCCCAAGCCGAAAGCCGCCCCTGCGGGCGGCCCGGCGAGTCAGGTCGTCGACCTGGTCAACGACGAACGCGCCAAGGCAGGCTGCGGACCGGTCTCCGCGGAGTCACACCTGGCGACGGCCGCCCAGGGGCACAGCGACGACATGTCCGCCCGCGACTACTTCTCGCACAACACTCCGGAAGGCGCCACGTTCGACCAGCGCATCCGCGACGCCGGCTACGCCAAGCCCGGCGCGGAGAACATCGCGAAGGGGGCGACCACCGCGGCCAAGGTCATGCAGATGTGGATGAACTCCAGCGGGCACCGCGCGAACATCCTCAACTGCTCGCTGACCCGCCTCGGCGTCGGGGTCGCGACCGACGGCTGGTACTGGACTCAGGACTTCGGGTACTGAGTCCAGTTCGTCTCGCCGTAGCGGGCCAGCACGGTCGCGCGCAGTTCCGGATCCGTCCTCGGCACGGGTTCGATGAACACCTCGGTGACGTCGTTGAACGCTTCGGTCAGCTCACCGGCCATCCGCACGCAGGCGCGTTCGACGTCGGCTGCGCCGAGCGCGTCGTTGAAGTCCACCCGCGCGCACACCAGTACCTGGTCGGTACCCATCAGCATCGTCTGCAGGTCGACGACCGCCTCGATCTCCGGAGCCGCCGCGAGGTGGTCGCGGATGCCGAACACGATCGACGGATCCGCCTGCCTGCCGATGAGCAGACCGCGGTTCGTCCGGCCGAGCAGATAGGCGACACACGCGAGCAGCAGTCCGATCGCGATCGACGCGAGTCCGTCCCACACCGACGAACCGGTGAGCTGGTGCAACCCGAGACCCGCGAACGCCAGCACCAGCCCGATCAACGCGGCGGAGTCCTCGAACAACACGGTCTTCGGTGCCGGATCGTCGATCAGCCGCAGGTAGGTCCACAGTGACCGGTTCTCCGCTCGCGCCTCCTTGCGCACCTGCCGGAGGGATTGCATCCACGACACCGATTCCATCGCGAACGCCAGCGCCAGCACGATGTAGCCGACCAGCGGCCGCGTCTGCTCCGCGCTCTCCCCGAACACGGTCGAGAAACCTTCGTAGAACGCGAACATCGAACCGGAGGCGAAAATCGAGACGGCGGCGAGCAGGGACCAGAAGTACCGTTCCTTGCCGTAGCCGAACGGATGCTTCCGATCGGCGGGGCGCGCGGACCGCTTCAACGCCGTCAGCAACAGGACTTCGGTGAACGTGTCCGCCACCGAGTGAGCCGCCTCGGACAGCATCGCCGCGGAGCCGGTGAGGATTCCCGCCACCAGCTTCATCACCGCGATGGCGAGGTTCACCCCGCCTGCCAGCAACACGGTCAGCGTGCTCTCGCCGCCGGATTCCGCCGGGGCCTCGGATTCCTTGCTCACGTGCGGAAGCGTAATGCGCGCGGGGCTTTTACAACCGGTGAAGCCCGTGAAGCACCCGCTCGAGCAGCGCCAGCGCGGGCTTGCCGCTGTCGTCGGTCGTTTCGTGGATCGTGACGAGCCCGAGATCGGCCATGTCGTCGATCAGGACGCGGACGACGCCGAGCGGGACGCTCAGCGTCGCGGCGACTTCGGCGACCGAACGCGGTTGGTGGCAGACCCGGCGCACCGAACGGAATTCGCCGGGTACCTGCGTGCTGTTCCACCGTGCGCTGGAACAGCTCGAAACGAGCGCCTCGATCGCCAGGTGCCGGCGAGCCTGCGTGCGGCCCCGGGTCAGCACATACGGCCGGACGAGCGTGCGCGGGCCGAACGGGCCCGAATCGGCCAGATCCGCTTCAAGCGCCCAGTCCTCGTCCTGCTGGCGCTGGGTGGGAGGTGCGGCTTCGGGCAGCACCTCGGCTTCGGTGATCACCTCGACCGGTTCGGGAAGTGACGGCTTGTCCGGGCCTTGCTGTTGCGGGCCTTGCTGTTTCGGGACTTCGGTCAGCTTGGCCGCGGCACGCGCCGAAGGGAAGCGGGCACCGGCACGGCCGACGGATGAGCGCGCGGGCAGGGCGGGGCGTTCGGGTGCGGACAGTGGCGAGGCCTTTGTATCCGGAGTGTGGCGGGCCGCCTGTGCGGTGGTCGGAAAACGTGCACCGAAGCGTCCGGCCGATCCCCTTTCCCGGTGCCCACCCATGTCGCTTGTGCCCCCCGTTTTCTCGGTCGCCGAACCCGTCCCGCGGGCGGCGCCGGCTGCAAGGAAACGTCAGGATACGCCCATTGTCCAGTCTCCTGAACGGCATTAACAGGATTGCGCCGAGTGGGTGACGAAAAATTGTGACACGGCGGTAGGGAAACGTTTACTTCGCATTCACTGCACGGGCGTGCGCAATTGTGCGGAGTGCGTGCGAACGGCCGTGCAGGCCAGCAGTGCGAGCGTGGCGGCGACAAGTACCGACTGCTCTGCCGCGCCACCCGTGCCGACCTTGAGGGCAGGGCCGAAACCCAGCCAGCAGTAGGTGATCGCGGCTCCCGCGGCGAGCGGGAACACCGGGGGCCGGAGTCGGAGGACGGCGAACACGGTCAGTGATTCGAGGCCGAGCATGAGCGCGGTCGCGAGCCAGGCCGAACTGAACCATTCTGAATTGCGCATGACCACCTGAAACGCGGAGCTCGCGCCGAGTCCTAATGCGAAACCGGCCCATCCGTTAATGCGGGGCGTCCCCTGAATCGGGAAGCGGAAAACACGCAGCGCGACGACGATCAGCGCGAGGGCGATGACCGCCGACGTCGCCAGCTGGGCCGGATGTGCGAGAAAATGCCGTGCGCCCATGAACAGTGAAACTGTGAACGTCGCGGCCGCGCCGATGGCGAGCAGGACCGTCCACAGTGTGATTCCCAGCGGACGCAGCCAGGGGTCGCGGCCGAACAGTGCTTCGGTGATCGCGATCGGCGTCGCCATGCTCCAGACCACGTGGAGGGTCAGCACGTACACCGTCCACGGCCCGGCGATGCCGAGGCCCGGGATGAAGCCCTCGTCCAGCAGATGCGCGTTGGCGTAGTCCGGGTTGAACAGTGACTGGGTCAGCAGTCCTTCTTCGAGGACGGCGTAAGCCAGCGCCAGGGTGAGTATCGTCGGCCAGCCGCGCCCGGCGCGTCGCGCGATCTCGCGGATCAGGATCGCGCCCGCGCCGTAGAGCGCGACGAACAGCGCGAACATTCCGATCTGCCGGGGTGTCGGTGGCCCGACCAGATATTGGTCGCCCAGCAGAAATTCTGCCGTGAACGGCGAGAGGAACGCGAGGGTCGCGAGCGCGGTTTTCCTTCGTGGCATGAGAAAAGCTTCGGCCCGGGGACGCGGGGGGGGCCCCCGCCCCCGCTAACGGTCAGCCTGATTTAAGATAGGTGTGGGGAGTTTAAGGTTCGAGCTAGTGGGAGAGGGGAGAGGGGGGGC
>NZ_JBHYIK010000076.1:0-7157 GCF_042739735.1 Amycolatopsis sp. NPDC059027
CCGCGCCGGGGCCGTCTGCTCGGTGGCGCCGGCGGGCCCCGCGCGCCCCCGCCCCGCGGGCGACGGGCCGCGCCGCGCCCCCCCCCCCCCCCCGCCCCGCACGCCCGTAGACGGGAAACCGGACCGCTAGGCGCGCAGCAGGTTGTAGGCGGCGGCGCCGATCAGCTCCAGCGACACCTGGAGCCGTTCGAGGCTGACGTTGTCCGCGATGGTGTCCTCCGGCGTGTGGTAGGTCGGCTCCAGTACGGCGGGGCCGCTTTCGCCGCGCCAGCTGAAGTTCGCCGCAGCGATGCCGCGTTCGAAGAACGGTACGTGGTCGCTCGAGCCGCGGGCCACCGGGCCGCGCACGCGCGGGTCGTAGCCGAGGCGTTTGGCGGCGGACCCGACGGCCTGCGTGGTGGCGTTGTCGGCGCCGTCGACGGAAAGCAGCCAGTACACCGTCGCGGGGTCGTAGCTGGTGGCGACCATGTCGTTCTGGAAACAGCCGCGGATGCGCCGGGCGTCCACATCGGACAGTTGACCCACGTAGTGCTTCGAGCCGATCAGGCCGTACTCCTCGGCGCCCCACAACGCGAATCGCACCGCGCGAGTGGTCGGCAGGTGCCGCAGGACACGCGCGAGTTCGAGGCACAGCACGGTGCCGCTGCCGTCGTCGTTGGCGCCGGGGGAGCCGGGGACGCTGTCGTAGTGGGCGCTCACCATGACGACTCCGTCGTCGCGGCCGGGGAAGGTGGCCGGGCGCTCGGCGATCACGTTGTGGGAGGTCAGGTTCTTGTGGTGCACGGCGGACGCGCTCACCCGCAGCGGGCCCTCGGCGAGGCGCTTCCGCAGTCGTTCCACCTGGACCTGGGCGAGGCCAAGCACCGGAACGGCGACCGGCGCGGTGAGTGTGGGCGAGAACGCGGACAGCTTGCGCGCGGGGTCGGCGCCGATCCGGCCGAGCAGCACCGCGACCGCGCCGCGCTCGGCCGCCAGGCGATAGGCCTCCGCGTTGTTCTGCACGGCCGCGATGAGGACGATCTTGCCGGTCAGATCGGCGGGCAGAGTGTCGCCCGCGCCGACGTCGATCACGGCTGCCTCGCGCGTGACGTCCTGCTGTGCCTGCGGTGACGAGCCGGTCTGCCAGGTGTCGCGGCCCACGCGCAGTGAGCCGAGGAACTTGTCGGCGATGGGGAACGGCTGCACGGTGACCTGGTAATGCAGTTCGCGCAGCACGCGGGCGAGGTAGTCCTTGGCACGCAGTTCCCCTTCGGTGCCCGCGACTCGGGTGCCGATGTGGTCGCTGAGCACGCGAAGGTGCTCCAGTGCCCGTCGCGCCCGTACGCGGGCCACCACCGGGTAGTCGCCGAAGTCCAGCGAGGGCGCGTACGGCGTCCCGGGGCGTTGGCGGTTGGCGGCGGCCGCGGCGGGCGGGTTCAGCCCGATCGTCGCCGCGCCCGCCAACGCCACCGCACCCGCGAGCACGTCACGCCTGCGCAGACCAGCCATGGGACACCCCTCACCTCATCGACGTCGTGTCTGCGTAGCCAATAGCGGGACGGACGGGAGAACAACCTCCGATCGGCCCTTTTTGTCCTCTTTGCGGTGTGCTCGGCCCGGCTGGTGGCGCGCATCCCGGTACCCGCCGCACCAGGTTCCGCGCCGGAAACGCGGTCATGATCGGGGGTATGAGCGCTTACGTGATTTCCGAATCCGAAGTCCTCGACGAAGCCGTGGCGCGGCGCTACCGCGAGCTGGCCGCGGCGTCGATCGCGCAGTACGGCGGTACCTATCTCGCGCGCGGGGTGAAGCCCGAAGCGGCCGAAGGGGAGTTCTCGGCCGCGCGCCGGGTGGTGGTTCTCGAATTCCCGGACATGGCCCGCGTATGGGAGTGGTACGAATCGCCGGAGTACATCGAGGCGCGGAAGCTCAGTGAGACGGCGCTGGACCGGCGGATACTCTTCGTCGACGGCGTGGTTGCCACGCAGCCGCAGGCTGGCTAGCTTCGGCGGAATGCAGCCGTTGCAGCCGGACATGTTCGCGCCGGAATGTCCCTCGAGCGTGACACCGTTCCGGATCGGCGACAAATGGGGCGGCATGGTCGTGCTCTGCCTCGAGGGCGGCCCGCGCCGGTTCTCGGAGCTGCGGGTGCCCCTGCGCACGGTCAGCCCGAAGGTGCTGACCGAGACCCTGCGTTCGCTGGAGCGCGACGGCATGATCACGCGCCGCGCCTACGACGAGATCCCGCCGCGGGTCGAGTACGCGATCACCGAGCTGGGACGCACCTTGCTGGCGCCCATCGAGGCCTGCCGGGAATGGGCCGCGCGGCATCTGCCGGAGCTGATGGCCGCGCGGGACGCCTTCGATCGGTCGGCGTCAGCCGAGCACGCCGAGCACGATGATCGAGACCAGGGTGACCGCGGTCGCGAACACGGAGATCCACGCGCGCTGGGCGGCGTTGAGGGCGGGGGTGTTGTTCATGAGCTGTCCCTACGGAGCGAGGCCGGCACTTCCGCAGGAACAGCGCGCTGATCAAGGTTCGTGTTACCGGTGGACGGCCAGTGTGTCCAAGATCACTTTCCGGCTACTCTGACCAGGTGAGAGGGCCTCAGTTGTCGGACTGGCGGTGCCGCGCGGTGAACCACAGCACCCCGGCCCCGGCCGCCACCATCGCCACGAACGCCATCCCACCCACGATGATCGCCTGAGTCATCCCGCATCCTTCCGTCGCGCGTCTTCGTTGGGGAGACGCGCGAGGGGGACGATCATGTTGTCGCAGGTAGCGAAGGTCACAAGGCGGCGAGGACCCCGTCGATCTGGGTAGCGAGCGCGAAGTCCTTCACCGTCAGCCCGCCGGCCGAGTGCGTGCTCAGCCGGAAGACGAGGGTTCGCCAGCGGATGTCGATGTCGGGATGGTGATCGGCGGCCTCGGCCAGTACGGCGACCCGGTCCACCACCTCGATTGCCTGTGGGAAGCTCGCGAGCTCCACCTTGAGCTCGATCGTCGATCCGTCGCGCTGCCAGCCCGCGAGGTCGGTGAGCGCCATGTCGGCCTGTTCTTCGGTGAGGAGTTCCGCCATGTCTCCATGGTGATGCCTCCTCCGCTACGCTGCACGGTTGCCACGGGAGTCCGGTGCGGCCGGGCTGAGAGGCGGGCGTTTCCGTCCGCGACCGTTCGCACCTGATTCCGGATCATGCCGGTCGGGGAGGCCCTGTCGATCAGGCCGCCTCTTGTCCGGCAGAGCACAGGAGGTGGAATGAGCACACAATCGCGAAGCTCTGCTCGTTCCACCGACCGGCAGTGCTCATACGGGACACCCGCACCCGAGGGTGTGTCCCGCATA
Organism: Amycolatopsis sp. NPDC059027; assembly: GCF_042739735.1. Classification (NCBI taxonomy): domain Bacteria; kingdom Bacillati; phylum Actinomycetota; class Actinomycetes; order Pseudonocardiales; family Pseudonocardiaceae; genus Amycolatopsis; species Amycolatopsis sp. NPDC059027. The sequence continues at coordinate 3,324 of NZ_JBHYIK010000076.1, forward strand.
AACACAGGAGGACCGATGAAACGCAGGGCCGTGCAGACGGCGGTCGCGCTCGGCACGGTGACCGCGCTCGCCGGTGCCTGCTCCCTGTCCGGCGGGTCGAGCCAGGCACCGCAGTCGGCGACCGTCACGCTGGTGACGCACAACTCGTGGGCGGCGCCCCAGGAGGTGCTCGACGCCTTCGAGAAGCAGTCCGGCATCAAGATCTCCGTGCTCAAGCAGGGCGACGCCGGCGCGCTCACGAACAAGCTCGTGCTCACGAAGGCCAACCCGATCGGCGATGTCGCCTACGGCGTCGACTCGACCTTCGCGTCGCGAGCGCTGTCCGAGGGGATCTTCGAGCCGTACACCAGCCCCGAGGCCGATCGCGGTCCGCAGCGCTACGCCGTCGACCAGGAGCACCGGATGTCCGCGGTCGACGTCGGCGACGTCTGCGTCAACATCGACACCGGCTACTTCCTCTCGAAGGGGCTGCCCGCGCCGACGTCGTACGCCGATCTCGCGGATCCGAAGTACAAGGACCTGATGGTCGCCGAGGACCCGGCGACGGCGTCGCCCGGTCTCGCGTTCCTGCTGGGCACGATCGCGCAGTTCGGCGAGAACGGCTGGCAGGAGTACTGGCAGAAGCTGAAGGCCAACGGGCTCAAGGTGGACAGTGGCTGGGAAGAGGCCTACACCAAGGACTTCTCCGGCTCGTCCGGCAAGGGGCCGCGGCCGATCGTCGTCTCCTACGCCTCGTCTCCCGCCGCCGAACTCGGGAATGACGGGAAGCCGCGCACCAAGGCACTGCTCGACACCTGCTATCGCCAGGTCGAATACGCCGGGGTGCTCGCGGGCGGCAAGCAGGTCGAGCGCGCCCGCAAGGTCGTCGACTTCCTGTTGTCGCAGCAGTTCCAGGTGACGGTCGCGGCCAATATGTATGTCTACCCGGCGCGGCAGGGTGTCGATCTGCCCGCGGGCTGGGCGCAGGCCGCGCCGCTGCCGCAGAAACCGGCCCAGCTGCCCGCGGACAAGGTCCAGGCCGGCCGGGAGAAGTGGATCTCCGAGTGGCGCTCGCTCGTGCAGGGCTGATCTCGCGGACCGGCTGGACCGCGCGCGGCGCGGGGCTCACGCTCCTCGGGGTGCTGCCGATCGCGTTCCTGGTGGTCTTCTTCGCCTGGCCGGTCGTGGCGATCGTCGGCCGCGGGTTCACCGCGGGCGGCGTCGGCACCGTGCTGGGCGACGCCCAGACGTGGCGGCTGGCCGGGTTCACCGTGGCGAGCGCGGCCGGATCGACGGTGATCGCCGTCGTGGCGGGCCTGCCCGTCGCGTATCTGCTGGCGCGGGTGCGGCTGCCAGGGGTGACCCTGGTCCGCACGCTCGTGCTGGTGCCGTTCGTGCTCCCGACCGTCGTCGTCGGGCTGGCGTTCCGCACGATCTGGCCGGACGGCGGGGTTTTCCCGCTGGTACTGGCGAACGCCTTCTTCAACGTCGCCGTCGTCGCGCGGACGGTCGGCGGCCTGTGGTCGCAATTGGACACTCGGACCGCCGACGCCGCCCGGGCACTCGGCGCGTCACCGTGGCGGGCGTTCCGCTCGGTGACGCTCCCGGCGCTCGCGCCCGCGATCTCCTCGGCCGCCGCGGTCGTGTTCCTCTTCTGTGCCACCAGTTTCGGCGTGGTGCTGATCCTCGGTGGTCCGCGGTACCGGACGCTGGAGACCGAAATCTACCTGCGTACGGTCAACCTGCTCGATCTTTCGGGTGCGGCGGCGCTCTCGCTCGTCCAGTTCGCCGCCGTGGTCGCGGCGCTGGTGGTGGGCGCGGTCGCGCGCAGACGCCGGGAGAGCGCGGCCCGTGTCCGGTCCGGTGTGGACGGTGCGCGGCGGCCGCGTGGCGGTGAGTGGTGGGTGGTCGGCGCGGCGCTGGCCGTGGTCGCGCTGCTGCTCGCACCGATCGTCTCCCTGCTCGTCCAGTCGGTGTCCACATCGGACGGATGGAGCCTCGCGGGCTTCCGTGCGCTGGCCGGGACCGGTGTGTCGGGCACCTTGCAGGTCACCGGCTGGGAGGCGGCGATGAACTCGCTGCGCGCCGCGACCGACGCGACCCTGCTCGCGATGACGATCGGGGTGCCCGCGTCGGTGGTGCTGGTCGCGCTGCGCCGGGCGCCGAGGCGGCTCGCGCGGGGGATGGGCGAGACGATGGACGCCGCGCTGATGCTGCCGCTCGGGGTGTCGGCGGTGACCGTCGGCTTCGGCTATCTCGTCACGCTCGACGCCCTTCCCGGTGACCTGCGGACGTCGCCGCTGCTCGTGCCGCTCACACAGGCACTGGTGATCATTCCGCTGGTGGTGCGTATGGTGCTGCCGGTGCTGCGCGCGGTCGACGTCCGGCTGCGGCAGGCCGCGGCCACGCTCGGCGCGAGCCCGGCGCGGGTGTGGCGGGAGATCGATCTGCCGCTGACGCTGCGCTCCCTCGTCGCGGCGGCGGGGTTCGGCTACGTGGTGGCGCTGGGGGAGTTCGGCGCGACGAGTTTCCTGGCGCGGCCGGACGCGCCGACGTTGCCGGTGGCGATCGCGGGCCTGCTTTCGCGGCCGGGGGAGCTGAACAACCAGATGGCGTACGCGGCGTGTGCGCTGCTGATGATCGTGACCGTGCTCGCGGTGGTGCTGATCGACCGGTTCGGCGCGGTGCGCGGCCGCAGCGCGGTGGGAGAGTTCTGATGGCGTTGTCGGTACGGGACCTCACCGTCCACTATGGATCGTTTGCCGCCGTGTGCGACGTGCGGCTCGACATCGCCGACGGCGAGGTGCTCGCGCTGCTCGGCCCGTCGGGCTCCGGGAAGTCGACGTTGCTGCGCGCGATCGCCGGGCTGGAGCCGGTCACGCGGGGCACGGTGAACTGGGACGGCGAGGATCTCGCGGCGGTCCCGGTGCACCGGCGCGAGTTCGGCCTGGTGTTCCAGGACGGGCAGCTGTTCGGGCACCGCGACGTCGCCGCGAACATCGCGTTCGGGCTGCGGATGCACCGGGTGCCGCGCGCGGAGCGCGCCGCGCGGGTCCGGCGGTTGCTGGACCTGGTCGGGCTCGCCGGCTACGAGCGGCGGCGGGTGACCGAGCTGTCCGGCGGTCAGGCACAGCGCGTCGCGCTGGCCCGCGCGCTGGCGCCGGAGCCGCGGCTGCTGCTGCTCGACGAGCCACTGTCCGGTTTGGACGCCGGACTGCGGGAGCAGCTGGCCATCGACCTGGCGGCGCTGCTGCGGCGCAGCAAGATCACCGCGTTGCTGGTGACGCACGACCAGGAGGAGGCGTTCACCCTGGCGGACAGGGTGGCGGTGCTGGACGGCGGCGAGATCCGGCAGGAGGACGCGGTGCGGCGGGTGTGGCAGCAGCCCGCCGACGACGGGGTCGCGCGTTTCCTCGGCGTGACAACCTTTGTGGACGGTGTCGCCTCCGGTGGTTCCGTGCGGACGGCTCTCGGGGAGGTCGCGCTGCCGGAGGCCGGGGACGGCCCGGTGCGGCTGGGACTGCGGCCCCATGCCCTGCGGCTCACGGACTCCGGGGTCGCGGACTCCGGCGCCACGGATTCGGGGGTCACGGGCGAGGTCTCGGCCGCGGTCCACCGACGTGAGCACGTGCGGCTGGTGGTGGCGCTGGGGCTCCCGGATGTGTCCACTGTGGACGCCGTGGCCCCGGTGACAGCGGACGTCCGGCCCGGCGACGTCGTGCGCCTGACCCTGGACCCCGACGGCATCGCAGTGGTGGGCTGACAGCATCTCGCCCGGCACGAACGCGCCCGAGACCCCTGGTCGTCCGTGAATGCCACATTGAGGGAATCAGAGTCCCTCAATGTGGCATTCAC
>NZ_JBHYIK010000076.1:7167-25085 GCF_042739735.1 Amycolatopsis sp. NPDC059027
ACCCCCGTGTCGCTCTTTCACCCAAAATTGCTGTAACTCTGACACCATTTTTGTCAAAAACCCGCACCAACCCCCGGTCACACCAAAGACAAACCGATCAGCCGTCCCGTGTGGACAGTCGGGCATAGGCGAGCGACAGGCCGATCACGATGTAGCACGCGGCGCGCAGCGCGCCCTCGCCGAGCATCGACGTGCCGATCGGGTCGGTGAGCACCCCGGCGGGCGCGATCGACCAGTTCCGCGTCAGCAGGAACGGGTGCAGCCACTTCAGCGAGGACAGGAACCCGAGGATCGTGAACACGATGTCGGTGGCGAGCACCGTCGCGACCACGAGCATCGGATGTTCGGTCCAGGTCGAGATCGCCAGCGCCACGGCGCCGACGGCCCACAGCTGCAGCACGATCCAGCCCGCCACGAGCAGGATCCGCAGCAGCGCCCCGCCGAGGGAAAGCGTGCTCCCGGACAGCGTGAACAACGAACCGCCGCCGTTGATGACGAGGCCGGTGGCCATGCCGGTGATCACCATCGCCAGCACCGAAACCACCGACACGGTCGCGACGCCGAACGCCTTGACCGCCAGCAGCCTGCCCCGGCTCACCGGGGCGATCAGCCAGCCACGCAGGGTGCCGTGCGCGGCCTCGCCCGCCACCGCGTCGGCGCCCGCCATCGCGGTCGCCAGCGGGAGCAGCAGCGTCAGCGTCATGGTCAGCGCGGCGATCGGCAGGATGAACGCGTTGTTGACGGCGGAGGCGAGCAGCGCGCCTCCGCTGTTGTCCGGCGGACCGTCCGCCGCGTCGTTCTGCGAAACGAACGTCAGCCCGATGCCGATCACGACGGGGACCAGCGCGAGCAGCCCGAGCACGGCCAGCGTGCGCGGACGGCGGAAGATCCAGCGCAGTTCGGCGCGGACGAGCCTGAACAGCGGCATGGTGTCGTGCCCCGTGCGGGACACCGCCACCGGCGCCGCGAGAGCCTGCGTCATGATTCCCCCTCGGTGGCCGCGTCGTCCATTGTGGACGAATCGGCCTGGGTCAGGCGCGCGAACAGGTCTTCCAGCCCGGTCCGCGCCCGGGTCGCCTCGTGCACGGCGACTCCGGCGCCGACGAGTACTTCGAGCACCTTCGGGGCCGGCGTCGCGGTGAGGTCCGCGCGGACCCCGTCCGGGGTGAGCCGGGCGCCGATCCTGTTCTCCCGCAACGTTTCCATCGCCTTTTCGGCGTCCGGCGTCCGCACCAGCAGCGCCGCGTTGCCGGACTCCAGCAGGTCCGCCAGCTCGCCCTGGGCGACCACGTTCCCGGACTGGAGCACCGCGACGTGGGTGCAGGTCGCCTCGACCTCGGCCAGCAGATGCGACGAGACCAGCACGGTGACGCCGTCCGCGTGCAGCTCGGCGATGATCCGGCGGATCTCCCTGGTACCCGCCGGGTCGAGGCCGTTGGTCGGTTCGTCCAGCACCACCATCCGCCGCGGCACGAGCAGCACGCTCGCCAGCCCCAGCCGCTGCTTCATGCCGAGCGAGTAACCCTTGTACCGGCGTCGGGCGGCGTCGGTGAGCCCGACGCGCTCCAGCGCCGAGTCCACGGCCGCCGGGATGCCCGCCGACGCGAGCCGCGGTTCCGCGGCGGCGAAGCGCAGCAGGTTGTCCCGGCCCGACAGGAACGGGTGGAAGCCCGGCCCCTCGACCAGCGCGCCGACGTCGGGCAGCGCGTGCGCGGCGTCGTCCGGCATCGGCCTGCCGAGCAGTTCGACCTCGCCCTCGGTGGGACGGACCAGGCCCAGCAGCATCCGGATCGTGGTGGTCTTGCCCGAGCCGTTCGGCCCGAGCATGCCCAGCACGGCCCCCTCCGGGACGTCGAGGTCGACGTGGTCCACCGCGACCGTCCCCCGGTACACCTTGCGCAGCCCCCGCGTGCGTGCCGCCAGCGGAACCGCCGGGGCGGCTGCCTCGTTCGAGACAGCCGCCCCGGCTTCGACCGTGCTGGTCACTTCGCGCCCAGCGCTTCGTACAGGACCTGCTCCGGCACCGCACCGGCGGCGAAGCGGCCATCGTCGGTCAGCACGCCGGTGCCCACCTTCGTGGTGACCAGGTAGCCGCTGCCCCACGGGCCGCTGACCTTCTTGGCGAACCGGTCGAGCAGCGCCCTCGGGTCCCCGTTGCGGCCCTCGTGGCCCTGCTTCTCCTGGCCCTGCTGCGCCTTGAAGTTCAGCGCGTCCGCGGGCAGCTTGCCGGTGATGACGGTGTCCCAGCCGTCGCCGACGACCTTGGTGCCGTCGGCGAACTTCTCGGCCTCGGCGCGGGTCTTGTCGTCGATCTTCGGCTGCTTCTCGGTCACCTTCGCGCCCGGCGGCGGGGTGAAGGTGAACAGGTCCGCCGCCTGAGGGGCGAACTTGATGTCGTTGAACGCGATCTCCAGCGCCGGCGTGGCCGTGCCGTTGCTGAGCACCGAAAGCCGCAGCGGCATCCGGGTCTGCGAGTCCACCGCGACGCGGATTTCGCGCAGCAGCGTGCGTTCGGTCGGCTTCGGCGTCAGTACCAGCTCGTAGGCCGGCCGGTTCGCCACCGTGGCGGTGCCGTTGACCGCGACGTTGCTGGACTCGCGCACCTTCGCCAGCAGCTGCGAGGCGGCGGTGCTCGGGTCGGTCACCTGACCGTTCTCGTGGGCCTTGGCCTTGTCGAGCGCCTCGGCCGGGATCGTCGTCTTGGTGACGCTGTTGTTCTTGGAGCTGTAGTCCCAGACCGTCGCGCCGTCGTGGACGATCGTCTCCTGCGTGGCACCGCGGGTGATCGACACCTTGCTCTTGCCGTTGCCGTCGGTGAACACGTGCGCGGAGTCGGCGTTGAGCGTGCCGACCCCCGGCAGCGCGTTCCCGACCGCGGGCAGCCCCAGGTTGTTGGTCATCTTGAGCGTGCCGTCGAACGCCTCGTGCTTGGCGGTCACCGCGGACTGCACGAGGTCGTCGGCGTTGACCGGCGGCAGCGCGGGGGCGTCCCCGGCGCTCGCGGGCATCGCGGCGAAGACGAGCCCGCCGACACCGAGCGCGGTGCCGACGACGGCCGCGGTGATGGCCTTCTTCTTCGGATCCATGCGTCTCTCCCTGTTATCCCGAGCTCCAGTGTTGCCCGGCTCCCAGCGACGACACTTCCCGCCCGAGACTGAGATATCCCTGAAGGTCCCCTCTTCAGGCTGAGATGGCGCTGAGAGGTCACCCGTGATCCGGACGAACCGGGAATGATGAGTGCTGTGAAACCTCGGGTGCTGGTGGTCGACGACGAGCTGGGCGTGCGCAAGGCACTGCAGCGCGGGCTGCGCGCGGAGGGGATGGACGTCGTCACTGCGGCGGACGGCCCCAGCGGGCTGCAGCTGGCGCGGACGGGCTCGTTCGACGTCGTGCTGCTCGACATCATGCTGCCCGGACTGTCCGGCTACCGGGTCCTCGAACGGCTGCGCGGTGAAGGGATCGCGACGCCGGTGCTGATGATCTCGGCCAAGGACGGCGAGGTCGACCAGGCCGACGGGCTCGACCTCGGTGCCGACGGCTACCTGGTCAAGCCGTTCTCGTTCGTCGTGCTGGTCGCGCAGGTCCGCGCGGTGCTGCGCCGGGCGGGGCCGGAGGCCACCAGAGGCGCGCTGCGGCTGGGCGCGCTCGAAATCGATCGCGGGCTGCGCCAGGTCCGCTGGAACGGCACGGAGATCCCGCTCAGCCCGCGCGAGTTCGCGCTGCTCGAGGTCCTGGTCGGGCGTGCGGGCACGGTGGTGACCAAGGACGAGCTGCTGCGCGCGGTCTGGGGTGAGGAGCAGGCCGTGACCCGCAACCTCGTCGAGGTGTACGTCGGCTACGTGCGGCGCAAGCTCGAATCGGCGGGTGCCGGCGCCCTGCTGCGCACCGTGCGAGGGCACGGCTATCTGGCCTCCGACGAGAAGCTCGACGAAGTCATCACGCCGGCGGGCCAGGGGTGATCGGGTCGCCGTCCTGGTGGCGCGGCCGGTCACTGCAGGTCCGCATCACCCTGCTGGCCACCGCGATCACGCTGGGCTGCCTGCTCGGTCTCGCCGCGCTCGCCGCGAACAAGCTAGAACCGCTGCTCGTCGATTCCGTCGATGGGGCGCTCAAGAGAGCGCTGGGCCCGGCGACCGCCGAAGTCGCCGCGGGACGGCCGCTCACCGGCGCTTCGCCGGTCACCGTGCGGGTGCTCGACATCGCGGGGACTCCGGTGGACGGCCAGCCGCCGTCCGGTCTCGGCGCGGAGCAGGTCAGCCTGCTCAAGGCGGGACAGCCGGTGCAGACCGATGGCGTCCGCTGGCTGGGGACGGTGGTCAGCGCGCCGGACGGAAGTCAGCGGCTGGTCGCCGCCGGGGCCGGGCTGGTCGGGTTCACCGCGGCCGTGCACTACGGCGGCGTGTGGCTGGTCGTCGTCGCGTCGGTGGGGGCGCTCGTCGCGGGGCTCGCGACCTGGCTGGTGGTGCGGATGGCGCTGCGGCCGGTGGCGCGGATGCGGGGTTCGGTGCGTTCGCTGCCGCCGGGCGCGCGGCTGCCGCTGCCGGACTCGCACGACGAGCTGCGGGCGCTCGCCGAGGAGTTCAACGCGCTGCTCGTGCGTCAGGAACAGGCGAAGGAGCGGCTGCGACGGTTCACCGGCGACGCCGCGCACGAGCTGCGCTCGCCTGTCGCGTCGATCCGGGTGCAGGCCGAGGTGGCCGTGACGAACCCGGATCCCGAACTGGCACAGGAGACGCTTTCGGACATCCTCACCGAGGCCGAACGGCTGTCCGCCCTGCTCGACGGCCTGCTCACCCTCGCACGTTCGGACGCCGGGGAAATTCCGCCCGGCGAGCCGGTGGAGCTGGTGAGCGAGGTGCGGGCGGCGGTCGGGCGGTTGCCCGCCGGAGCCCCCGAAACGCGGGTCAGCAGCGCCGTCGCGCAGGCCTGGGCGTGGACGGCACACGCCGAGGTCGAGGTCGTGCTGGACAACCTGCTGCGCAACGCCTGCCGGTACGCGCGGGGCATGATCGTGGTGTCGGTGCTGGTGACGCGTTCGAGTGTGCGGGTCGTGGTCGACGACGACGGGCCGGGGATCGCGCCGGAACACCGCGCGAAGGTGTTCGACCGGTTCTACCGGGTCTCCGACGACCGCGCGCGCTCCTCCGGCGGCACCGGCCTGGGGCTGGCGATGGTCGCCGAGACGGTGCGGCGGCGCGGCGGCACGGTGCGGGTGGGGGAGTCGCCCGACGGCGGTGCCCGGTTCCAGGTGACCTGGCGGATGGCCCAGTAGGTTCTGTTCATGAGCGATGCTTGCGAGCGAATCATGGATGTCATGCGCCGAAGAGGATTCGACGCTGTCTCGCGGAGCGAGTCGATCGCATGAGCGATGCTTGCGAGCGAATCATGGATGTCATGCGCCGAAGAGGATTCGACGCTGTCTCGCGGAGCGAGTCGATCGCATGACGGACGTGATTGTCGGGGCGGCCCTGGTGCGTGCCGGGAAGCTGCTCGCCCAGCAGCGGGCCTGGCCCGAGCGGCACGCGGGCCAGTGGGAGCTGCCCGGCGGGCGCGTCGAACCCGGTGAGTCCGATGTGGACGCTCTGGCGCGCGAATGCCTCGAAGAGCTGGACGTGGCGGTGTCCGTCGGGGAGCGGGTCGGTGGTGATGTCCCGCTGGGCTCCGCGAAGGTGTTGCGGATCTACGCGGCCAAGCTGGTGTCGTCCGGGGACGAGCCGCGCGCGGTGGAGCACTCGGCGGTGCGCTGGCTGGGGGTCGAGGATCTCGACGATCTGGACTGGCTGCCCGCGGACCGGGTGCTGCTGCCCGCCTTGCGTGCTCTGCTCGGTGGCTCCTGAGGGCTCGCGGGCGGGATGTGCCGAGGGACGCCCTGGGTGCACTGGCCGCACCGAGGGACGCCTTCGGTGCATCGAACGCACCGAAGGCGTCCCTCGGCACCTGGACGGCTGCTCGGGTCGTCGCGTGGCGGGAGCGAGGGACCTTTGCTAACGCCGGAGAGGAGCGAGGGACCTTTGCTAACGTCCGTTGGCAAGCTAACCATTGGCTGGCTAACCAACGTTAGCAAAGGTCCCTTGCTCTCTTTCCGCAGCTCAGGACAGTCGCGCAGGTCCGTGGGGGGCGTATCGAGGGACCCAGAGTCCCCCACGGACCGCCGCCACGAACCTCTTCAGCCCGCGCCGAACAGCCGCAGCGCCGAGGACAGCCGGTGCGCGCCCCGCTCGGCGGCCCGGTCCGCCCCGGCCTTGCGGATGCGGTCCAGCTCGGCGACGTCGTCGAGCAGGGCCTGGGTGCGTTCCCGGACCGGCCGCAGTTCCTCGATCACCGCGTCCGCGACGGCGTCTTTCAACGCCCCGTACGACGGGTAGTCCGCTGCCAGCGAAGCGGCGTCGCCTCCCGAGCACGCGGCCAGGATGTCCAGCAGGTTCGCGATGCCCGGCCGGGTGTCCGGCTCGTACGCCGGTACCGAGCCGCCATCGGTGACGGCGCGCCGGAACTTGCGTCGGATCTGGTCCGGTTCGTCCAGCACGAACACCACGCCCGCCGAGTCCCGGGTCGACTTCGACATCTTCCGTGTCGGCTCGGCCAGGTCCTTCACCCGCGCGCCCGCGGGCGGCAGTACCGCCTCCGGCATGGTGAACACGTCGCCGTAGGTGCCGTTGAACCGCTTCGCCAGCGCCCGCGCCAGTTCGACGTGCTGACGCTGGTCTTCGCCGACCGGTACCTGATCGGCGCCCTGCAGCAGGATGTCCGCGGCCATCAGCACCGGGTACGTCAGTAGCGAGAGCCGTACCCCGGCCTGGCCCTTGGACTTCTCCTTGAACTGGATCATCCGCGCGGCCTCGCCGTAGGAGCAGGTGCACTCCAGGATCCAGGTGAGCGCGCCCAGTTCGCGGGCGAGATCGGACTGGACGAACGTCCGCTCCGGCTCGATGCCGGTGGCGATCAGCACGGCCAGCTGCTCGGTCGCCAGCGCGCGGAGCTTCGCCGGGTTGTGGGTGGTCGTCATAGCGTGCAGGTCGGACACGAAGTACAGGTCGTCCGGCCCGCCGTCGGCCGCCCACCGCCGCAGGGCTCCGAGGTGGTTGCCGAGCTGGACGTGTCCCGACGGCGTGATGCCGGACAGCTTGATCATGTGCCTTCCTTCCCAGGGTTGGGCCCCGAGGGAAGTCCCCCGCACAGCGCGAAGGCCACCCGCCGGGGCGGCCTCTTCGCGTGTTAACGCAGAACGTCGGAGCCGCCGGAGGGCGGCCACCACTGAACGTTCGACGTGCGCATGCGCCCAGTCTAGCGGGTGCCGCGCAGCAGCGGAAACCGTGCGAACACCGCATATCACTCGATACGGTCAAGCGCCGTCAACACTTCGCATCGACCCGGCGCGCGCCGGTGCTCAGGGCGCCGGGCGGAGTTACCTTCATAGCCATGTATGTCGTGCTGCTGAACTACACCGCACCCATCGAAGAAATCGACTACGTGCTCCCCGACCATGTCGAATGGTTGAACAAACAGTACGAGCACGGACATTTCCTGGCGTCCGGCAGGCGAAATCCCCGCAGCGGCGGCGTGATCATCACGCGTCCGATGGATCGCGGGAAGCTGGACGCCATCCTGGCCACCGACCCGTTCTCCGTGAAGCATCTCGCCAAGTACGAAGTGATCGAGTTCTCGCCGACGAAGACCGCGCCCGAACTCCGGTTGATCAACGAGGCCGTAGTTCACTGACACTACGCACTGACGAGGCAGGAACGGGCAGCTCGTGCCGGGGGTTGCCCTCCTGACGAGGTCAGGCGGCCTTCGCCAGCTGCGTCTTGGCCTTCTTCAGCGCCAGCACCGGGCACTTCTTGCAGCGTGACTTCGACCGGCAGCACTTCTTCTTGACCTTGCCGGCCTTCATCAGCTTGCGCACGACCGCCTTCGGGTCGTCCAGCTGCTTCTTGCCCACGGTTGCTCCTCACCGGCGACGTCCGCCGTTGGCCTCTCAGGTTAGGTGAGGCTTACCGATTATGGGGCGTGGGGCTCCTCACAGTTTGGTAGCAGGTATCCTTGTGGGGTCCGCGTGTGGCCAGAGTTGGCCGCAGTGGCTAGAAGCACGGCATCCCGGCGTCGCGGACACCCACCGATCTTCATAGTTCAGGAGTCCTCGCGTGCCCGCAGCCAGCGCCACGGCGGTCGAAGCCGGCCAGTCGACCGGTAAGACCCGGCCCGACCTGCGCAACGTCGCCATCGTCGCACACGTCGACCACGGCAAGACCACGCTGGTCGACGCCATGCTCCGCCAGTCCGGCGCGTTCGCCGAACGGGCCGAGGTGGTCGATCGCGTGATGGACTCCGGCGAGCTGGAGCGGGAAAAGGGCATCACCATCCTCGCGAAGAACACCTCGATCCACCGGCAGACTCCGGACGGCCAGGTCACCATCAACGTGATCGACACCCCGGGCCACGCCGACTTCGGCGGCGAGGTCGAGCGCGGGCTGTCCATGGTCGACGGCGTGGTGCTGCTCGTGGACGCGAGCGAAGGCCCGCTCCCGCAGACCCGCTTCGTGCTGCGCAAGACCCTGGAGGCCGGACTGCCGGTCATCCTGGTGGTCAACAAGGTCGACCGGCCGGACGCGCGAATCTCCGAGGTCGTCGAGGAAACCCACGACCTGCTGCTCGACCTCGCGGGCGACATCGAGGACGCCGACCTCGACGCGGTCCTCGACCTCCCGGTCGTCTACGCCTCCGCCCGCGCCGGCAAGGCCAGCCTGGAGCAGCCCGCCGACGGCGCGCTGCCCGAGAGCGAGAGCCTCGACCCGCTGTTCGACACCCTGCTCCGGCACGTACCGCCACCCGTCGCGGACCCTGACGCCCCGCTGCAGGCGCTGGTCACCAACCTCGACGCGTCGAACTTCCTCGGCCGGATCGCGCTCATCCGCATCCACGCGGGCAAGCTGCGCAAGGGCCAGACCGTGGCGTGGATGCGCGAGGACGGTTCGGTGCAGAACGTCCGCATCTCCGAGCTGCTGGTCACCGAGGCGCTCACCCGCGTCCCGGCGACCGAGGCCACCGCGGGTGACCTGGTCGCGATCGCCGGTATCCCGGACATCACCATCGGCGACACCCTGGCCGACGTCGAGGAGCCGGTGGCGCTGCCCCGGATCACCGTCGACGAGCCGGCCATCTCGATGACCATCGGCGTCAACACCTCGCCGCTGGCCGGGCGCAACGGCGGCGACAAGGTCACCGCGCGGCTGGTCAAGGCCCGGCTGGACGCCGAGCTGATCGGTAACGTCTCGATCCGCGTGCTGCCCACCGAACGCCCCGACACCTGGGAGGTGCAGGGCCGCGGCGAGCTGGCGCTGGCCATCCTGGTCGAGCAGATGCGCCGCGAGGGTTTCGAACTGACCGTCGGCAAGCCGCAGGTGGTGCTGCGCACGATCGACGGCAAGCTGCACGAGCCGTTCGAGCGTCTCTACATCGACTCGCCCGAGGAGCACCTCGGCTCGATCACGCAGCTGCTCGCGTCCCGCAAGGGCCGCATGGAGGACATGAGCGGCAACGGCACCGGCCGGATCAAGCTGGTGTACGTGCTGCCCTCGCGTGGCCTGATCGGCTTCCGCACCGACTTCCTCACCGAGACCCGCGGTACCGGTATCGCGAACCACGTGTTCGAGGGCTACTTCCCGTGGGCGGGCGAGATCCGCACGCGGCACAGTGGTTCCCTGGTCGCCGACCGCTCCGGCCCGATCACCGCGTACGCGATGATCCAGCTGGCCGACCGCGGCACGTTCTTCGTCGAGCCGGGCGCCGAGGTGTACGAGGGCATGGTCGTGGGCGAGAACCCGCGCTTCGAGGACCTCGACATCAACATCACCAAGGAAAAGAAGCTCACCAACATGCGCTCGTCCACCGGTGACGAGCTCGAGCGTCTCGCCCGGCCGCGGAAGCTGGGCCTGGAGGAGGCGCTGGAGTTCTGCGCGGCCGACGAATGCGTCGAGGTCGCGCCGGAGGTCGTCCGCGTCCGCAAGGTCACGCTCGACATCGCGACGCGCGCGAAGGAGCGTTCGCGCGCGAAGAGCCGCGACAACGGCTGATTCCACAAAGGACACACATGCCGTTAAAGCCACCTTACGGGCGTCTGGCGCCCGTAAGGTGGCCTTAACGGCATTTCAGCCCCGTCGGGAAGTCGCCGCGGCGCACCGGCCAGAGCCACAGCGCCGCGAGTACGATTCCGGCCGCGCCGATCCACAGCGTCGTGCGCAGCCCGAGCGTTTCCCCGAGCACGCCGGTGAGCGCGGCGCCGATCGGGGCGATGCCGAACACCAGGAACCGCATCGTCGCCGTGACGCGCCCGCGGAGTTCCGGTGGCGTCGACACCTGCGTGTGGCTGACCATCAGGATGCTCATGACCGTGATGCTGTACGCGTTGAGGAATCCGCCGAGCGTGTACAGCGCGATGAGCCAACCGGGCTGGGTGAGCGGCGCGAGCGTGGTGCCCAGTCCGAACAGCAGGCCGGACACCCAGAGCATGCGGCCGTTCCCGAACCTGTCGCCGAGTCTGCGCGCGGTCGCGGCGCCGGTGAGCGCGCCGGTCAGGCCGATCGTGCCGACCAGCCCGATCGCGCCGGGGGACAGGTGGATTTCCCGCAGCAGGAACAAGGTGCCGAGCGCGAGCTGTGGTGCCTGGAACAGGCTCGTCTGCGCATAGGACCCGGCGAACGCGCGCAGGTCCGGGCGCCGGACGATGTAGGTGATGCCCTCGGCGATCTCGCGGCGCATCGGCACACGTTCGGGTCGTTCGGGTTTCGGCTCCCGCGTCCGGATTCGGCTCAGCCATCCTGCGGACCACAGGAAGCTCAGCGCGTCGACCCCCAGCGCGGCCGGGCCGCCGAGGTACTGCAGGAGGAATCCCGACGCCGTCGGCGCGGAAACCGCCGCGACCGACAGGTTCGCCTGAAGCCGGGCATTGCCCTCGGTCAGGTCGTCGCGAGCGACGAGCCGCGGCAGGTAGGTCTGGTGCGCGACGGTGAAGAACACGGACAGCACCCCGGCGATCGCGACGACGACGTACAGCTGGGCGAGGCTGAGCACCCCGAACATCGCCGCGATGGGCACCGACGCGAACACCGTCGCCTGCCCGAGATCGGCGATCAGCAGCACCGGGCGGCAGCGCAGCCGGTCACACCACGCGCCGACCTGGAGCCCGAGCACGAGATAGGCGGCGGTCTGCACAGTCCGCAGCAGCGACACCTCGAACGCCGACGCGTGCAGCGTGGTCGCCGCGAGCAGCGGCACCGCCATGAACGAGACACGGTCGCCGAACTGGCTGAACCCGTCGGCGAGCCAGAGCCGCCGGAAGTCGTGCTGCCGGAGCAGGCCTCCCCGCCTGCGAGTGGTGGTCACCCGTCCACTTTGGCAAGAACCCCGCCCGCCCCGCCCCCGGTTTCGCGCGAAGAGGAGCAAGGGACCTTTGCTAACGCTCGTTGGCAAGCCAATGTTTGGCAAGCTCAAGGACGTGAGCAAAGGTCCCTCGCTCCCACCGGAGCCCCGATGGTCAGGCGGGCATGGCCACGCGACGTCCGGCCCGGGACAGCGCGAGCACGCATCCCGTCGCCAGCAGCCCGAAGATCCCCAGCCCCAGGCACACGACGTGCAACGCGCTGGTGTAGCCCGGACCGGCCAGCCGCCCGTCGCTCAACTCGGCGAGGACGGCGCCGACGACGGCGATCGCGACCGTTTCGGTCGCCAGGCGCGAGGTGTTGAACATCCCGGCCGCCATCCCGGACTGTTCCGGCCGGACGCTGCTGATCGCGAGCCCGTCGAGCAGCCCGGTGGACGGGCCCATCCCGGCGCCGGTGAGCAGGAGCGGGCCGAGCCAGGCCAGTGGGCTGCTCGACGCGTCGACGGCAAGGAGCAGGAAGGCGCCGACGCCGGTGACCGCGACCGAACCCGTCACGAGCACCGTCGACGGCAGCCGCCGCGCCAGTGCCGCGCCGATCGAAGGCAGCACCACGGCCGGACCGGTCAGCATGAGCAGCCACACCCCGGCCTCGCCCGCACCGAGGCCCGCCACGGAGATCAGGTACGAGGGCAGGTACACCAGCAGCGGCACCAGGATGAACACGATCGACCCCGCCGCGACGGCGTAGCCGAGGAACCGCGGATTCGCCAGCAGCCCGAGTTCGAACATCGGGTCCGCACGCCGTCGTTCCACGAACGGGAACGCCACGGCGAGGACGGCCGCCGCTCCGAACGCGCCGGCGATCGCCGGATGCCCGAAGCCCAGGTCCGGCAGCTCGACCAGCGCGAAGATCAACAGGAGCAGCGCGGAGGTGAACATCGCGGCGCCCGGGACGTCGATCCGGCGGCCGGGTTCACCGGGCCCGCGGGGGAGCAGCGGCACCAGCGCCAGTACGACACCGGCCACGAGCGCGGGCACGCCGAACACCGCCCGCCAGCCGAGCGCCTGGACGAGCAGCCCGCCGATCGTCGGCCCGAACGCGAGGCCGGCGCCGAGCACCGTGCCCAGCATCGCGAACGCTCGTCCCCTTGCCGCGCCCTGGAAGGCCTCCGCGATGATCGCCGAGCCGCCGGTCACCGCGGCGGCCGCGCCGACGCCGCCGATCGCGCGCACGACGTCGAGCAGCACGATGTCGTGCGCGAGCGCGCTGACCACGTTGGCGAGGCAGTACAGCGTCAGCCCGGCGGCGTACACCCGCCGCTTGCCGAGGATGTCGGCGAGCGATCCGGTGAACACCAGGAACCCGGCGAAACAGGCGTTGTAGCCGTTGACGACCCACTGCGTCGCGGACAGCCCGGCGCCGAGCTGCGCCCGGATGTCCGGCAACGCCAGCGAGGAACCGGTGATCGTGAGAGGGAAGGTGAACGTCGCGAGCAGGACGATGGCCAGGATCAGCGGGCGTCGGGACACTTGCCCAAGCTAACGATCCGGCTGCCCGGCGCCCCAGCGATTTTTCAGTGGGTGGACGATGTCCGCCGAGCCGCGTAGGTCCGCAGCGCGCGCAGGAAGTCGATCTCACGGAACCCCGGCCAGTACACGTCGATGCACCGCAGCTGCGAGAACGCCGCCTGCCAGGTCAGGAACCCGGACAGCCGCTGCTCGCCACTGGTGCGGATTACCAGGTCCGGATCCGGTTTCCCGCTGGTGTAGAGGTGCGCGGCGATGGCGTCCGGGGTCAGCTCCGCCGCCAGCTCCGGCAACGACCGGCCGTCGCGGGCCGCGTCTTCGAGCAGGCAGCGCACCGCGTCGGCGATTTCGACCCGGCCGTCGTAGCCGACGGCGAGGGTGAGTGTGGGCGCGGTGATCCCGCGGGTGTCCTCGACGGCTTCCTTCAGTACGCGCACCGTGGTGTCCGGGAGGAGGTCGATGTGCCCGGCGAGGTCGACGCGCCTGCCGGTCGCGGCGAGCACCGGCACGACCCGCTCGATGGTCCGCATCAGCGCGGCGGCCTCGGGCGCGGCGCGCTTGGCGAGATTGTCGATCGATGCCCAGAACAGCGTGACGTGCCCGACTCCGGCGGCATCGCACCAGCGCAGGACCTCCACGACGTGCTCGAAGCCCCGCCGGTGGCCGAGGCTGACGTCGTCGAGCCCCTGGTCACGCGCCCAGCGGCGGTTCCCGTCCATCACCATCGCGATGTGTTCCGGCACCGGCCCCCGGCGGACCACCGCCCGCAGCCGCCGGGTGTACTGCCGGTAGGCGATCTCGGCCAGCCCCATGCCCGCACGGTACCCCGATCGATGCCCCGGCCGGGGGAACCCGGACGGGCGGTGGCGCGTCCACCGGATGGCGGTACCCGATCCGGTCACGGTGGCACGGACGGGATATGGGAATCTCGTGCCGAGCTGGGTGCCGTCGTGGCACCATGACGTGCTCCAGCGGTGAATGGGGAGGAACGAAGCGTGCGGGTGAGTCGCATGACGGCGCCGTTGCTGGCGCTCGTGGCGGTGGTCCTCGCCGCCTGCTCGAGTACCCCACCGCCGCCGACCCCGTCGCCGACACCTCCTTCGTCGACGGCCACGAAGGCGCCGTCGCAGATCGTCGTCGGCGTCGACGACATCGCCGGTGGCTACAACCCGCACAACCTCGCGGATTCCTCCGAGGTCACGTCGGCGCTGTCCCAGCTCCTGCTGCCCTCGGTGTTCCGGCAGAAGGACGACGGCACCACCGAACTCGACAAGAACCTGATGAAGTCGGCGCAGGTGGTCTCGCAGTCGCCGTTCGTGGTGGCCTACGAAATCCGCCCCGACGCGTCCTGGTCGGACGGCGCGCCGATCGCCGCCGAGGACTTCGCCTACCTGCGCGAGCAGATGCGTGATCAGCCGGGCGTGATAGCCCCGGCGGGCTACCGGCTGATCTCCGACATCCAGTCGCGCGAGGGCGGGAAGCGGGTCGAAGTCACCTTCGCGAAGCCCTATCCCGGATGGCAGACGCTGTTTTCCGATCTGCTTCCCGCGCATCTGCTCAAGGACGCGCCGGACGGCTGGAAGGGCGCGCTCGCGTCGAATTTCCCGGCGATCGCCGGACCGTTCTCCATCAAGAGCCTTGACCAGGCGCGCGGCGAGGTGATCCTGGAACGCAACGAGCGGTACTGGGAGAAGCCTTCGGCGATCGACCGGATCGTGGTGCGCCGGGCCGATCCCCAGGGACTCGTCGGCGCGCTGCGTAGTGGTAACGACCAATTCGTCCTGTCGCGGACCGACGGCTCGGCGCTGCAGCAGCTGGGCGCGCTCGGCAGCGCTGTCCAGTTGCACACCATCGCCCGGCCGCTGGTGGCCGACGTCCTGCTGCGCCCGGTCAGCCCGGTGCTGTCGGACGAAAAGGTCCGCGCCGGCGTCGCCGCGCTCATCGACCGTTCCGCGTTGATCACCGAGGGGGCGGCGGGCGGCCCGTCCGCGACCATGCGTGCCGACGCCCAGGTGCGGGCGCCGTCCGTGCCGGGGTACGCCGCGACCATACCCGCCGGGCCTCCGTCCACACCGGACACCACGAAGGCGGAGGAACTGCTGAAGTCCGCGGGATACAGCAAGGACGCCGGAACCTGGCGGAAGAACGGGAAGAACCTCTCGCTGGTGCTCGCCTCGCCCGGTAAGCAGGAGCCGTACGCGACGATCGCGAAGAAACTGTCGAGCCAGCTCGTCGCCGCGGGGATCGACGTCTCGACGGTCACTCCGCAGCCGCGGGACCTCTTCTCCGGGCAGCTGGCGATGCCCGTGGCGGGCGGGGTCCAGCAGAGCACGCCGGACGCGGCGGGCAACGTCGGCGTCGACATCGCGGTGGTGCCGCAGGCCGTCGGCGGTGACACCGCGTCAGTGCTGGCTTCCACGTTCGGGTGCCGTCCGGAACAGACCGCACCCGGAACGGACAAGAGCAAACCGGTGGTTCCCGGTAACGCGGCGGGGTTCTGCGATTCCGCACTGCAACCGCGCATTGACGCGGCATTGACCGGAGCGACGCCGATCGCGGACGCGCTTTCTCAACTCGAACCCGAATTGTGGCGGCAGAACGTCGTAGTCCCGTTGTTCCAGCTGGCCGATACCCTCGCCATCGGTTCCGGTATTTCCGGTGTTACGCCCGGACCGCCGATGGTGGGTCCTTTCGGGTCGGCAGTGAACTGGACGCGGGGGCCGAAGTAGCCGTTCCGAGAACGTTCCGCCCTTCCGGGTGAACGATCCGGAACACGTCGGAGTGGTCCAGGAGATTCCAGCTGGTAACCGATGTATTTCCCGCCGTCAGCAGGAAGTTACCCTTTGGTCACGATCGACCCGGAAGTGGTGACTGTGGGTGCATTTACTTTCTAGCGTGCACCGGCAGTGCGCCAATTGAGTGTCGCGTGGCGTGTCATAAGCTCCGGCCCATCCAACCGGAGCTGTGGGCCCTTGTTCCGATCTCAGGGGCTCAGTGCTAGGAGGGCACACTTCATGAGGAAGTCCAAGGCAGTTTCCGCCTTGTCGCTGGTCGCCGGATCCGCGCTGCTGTTGACGGCATGCAGCGGTGGTGGCGACTCCGGCAACACGGACAAGAACGGCTCGTCGAACGACGTCAAACAGATGGCGGTCGGCAAGGCCGAAAGCGGTGACCTGTTCAAGCTCGCCGAAGCTCCCGCGTGGGACGGTACGATCACTGTCGGTATCGATGACGGGTACTCTGCCTACAACAACCAGACCCCGGACACCAACACGTCGTACAACAACTACATCTCGACGGCGATTCTCTCCGGCACGCTGAAGCTCGACGGCAACAACAAGGTGCTGCTCAACAACGACGTGTTCGACTCCTGGACGGTCACGTCGAAGGACCCGCAGGTCATCACCTACAAGATCAAGCCGAACGTCAAGTGGTCTGACGGCGCGCCGTACGACTGCAAGGACCTCTACCTCGCCTGGCTGTCGCAGAGCGGCAAGGCCAAGGGCCCGGACGGCAAGGCCGCCTTCAACGCCGTCTCCACCAACGGCTACTCGCTGATCGACAAGGCCGTCTGCAAGGACAACCTGACCTTCGAGACGACCTACAGCACGCCGTACCTGGACTACAAGGGCATCTTCAACGCCCCGGCGGTCATGCCCGCGCACATCCTCGAGGCCAAGACCGGCATCGCGGACATCACCAAGCTCGAGCCGACCGGCGACCCGGCGCAGCTGAAGAAGGCCGGCGACTTCTGGACCAACGAGTGGAAGGGCTTCAAGGCGGACATCATGCCCGCTTCGGGCCCGTACAAGATCACCTCGTTCGACGCCAACCAGAAGTCCGTGGTGCTCGAGAAGAACCCGCAGTGGATCGGTGCCAAGGGTGGTCCCGCCAAGATCGTCGTCCGGACGATGGAGGACACCAAGGCGATGGCCACCGCGCTGCAGAACGGTGAGATCGACGTCGCGGCGTCGACCCAGCCGGACGCCACCGCGGCGGGCACGATGAAGAGCCTCGCGCCGCAGGGCGTGACCTACGGTTCGGCTCCGCAGCTCACCTACGAGCACCTGGACATGAACTACAAGCGGATGTTCAAGGACAAGGACCTCCGCAAGGCGTTCATGGAGTCGGTCAACCGCAAGGAGATCGTGGACAAGCTGCTCAAGCCGGTCCAGTCCGACGCCGAACCGCTGAACAGCATCAACTTCTTCCAGGGCGAGCCCGGGTACACGGATCTCTACAGCAGCAAGGCGGGCCTCGGCCCGGAGGCGGCTGCCAAGACCCTGACCGACGCGGGCTGGGCCAAGGGCCCGGACGGCATCTTCGCCAAGAACGGTGTCCGCGCCTCGTTCAAGATCGCGCACAACCAGAACGCCCGCCGCAGCCAGACCGTCGAGATCATCATCTCGCAGGCCAAGGCGGCCGGTATCGAGGTCAAGGACGAGACCGACGCCAACTTCCTCAAGGGTGGCCGTCTCGCCGCGGGTGACTACGACGTGGCGCTGTTCGGGTGGTCGGCTCAGCCGTTCAAGGCCGAGCAGCGGACGATCTACATCTCCAAGGAGAAGGGTGGCGACCAGAACTACCAGGGCCTGGCCGACCCGAAGATCGACGAGTCCTTCGACCGCGCGGTGAAGGCGACCGACGAGCAGCAGAAGGTCAAGGACTACCAGGAGGCGGACAAGGCGATCGCGGACCAGTACGCGACGCTCCCGCTCTTCGCGACGCCGTCGATGTGGGCTTGGAAGGGCATCGACCGGGTCTACATGCAGTCCTACGACGGCGTCCTGTGGAACGCCGGTGAGTGGGCTCAGAAGAAGTAGGCACCTGCCTGCTGTTCCGTCCCTCGGATGAACAGTCCCCGTGGGGGGGCGCGGGGGCGCCCCCCCGCCCCGGCGCCGCCCCCCCGCCGCCGCGCAGGGGCGCGGGGTGGGCGCCCCCGCCCCGGCCGGCGGGGCGGGGGGCGCGCCCCCCCCCCCAACTGCTCGGCCGCGCACTGCCGAGCACCCTGGTG
>NZ_JBHYIK010000076.1:25095-27562 GCF_042739735.1 Amycolatopsis sp. NPDC059027
TTTTTCCGTGCTTGTTATCACGTGCCGCGGGGGGGGGGGGGCCCCGCCCCCGAGCCGGGCCCCGGCACCCACCGGAAGTAGCTGTTGACCGTAGGGTTACCCCCACTACGGTAGACAACCGGGTAGCGGTCATGCTTCGCGACCAGGCCCGGATGAGGAGCAGTTCGTTGAACCTGGTTATCTACATTCTTCGCCGCCTGGCGATATCGATTCCCGTCCTGCTGGTCGGGACTTTCCTGTGTTTCGTCATGGTCGCGGGCACCGGCGACCCGCTGGGGGAACTCCGCAGCAACCCGCAGATCAGCAAGGAAGCGCTGGCCGCGACCGCGCACACGCTCGGCCTCGACCAGGGCATCGTCCCCCGGTACTTCACGTGGCTGGGTCACTTCCTCACCGGTGACTGGGGAATCTCGATCGCCCAGGGCAACGCGCTCGCGCCGGTCGCGCCCAAGGTGATGGCCGCGTTCGGGGTGACCTTCAAGCTGGTGATCGGCGCCGAGATCCTCGCGCTGGTCATCGGCGTGGCGGTCGGCGTGCTGGCCGCGGTCAAGCAGTACTCGATCGTCGACTACATCGCGACCACGCTGGCGTTCCTGCTGTTCTCGATGCCGATCTTCTGCATCGCGATCGTGCTGAAGAACTACGCGATCGAGATCAACGGCTGGGTCCGCGATCTCGGCCTGAGCGACGTCCTCGGCAATCCGTGGCTCCGCACGGTCAGCCCGGAGAACCTGAAAGCCGACGGAGTCGGTGAGTTCCTGGCGAGCTATGTCGGCGCCTATCTGCTCCCGACGCTGTCCATCATGGCGATCAGCTTCGCCGCGTACAGCCGGTTCCAGCGGGCTTCGATGCTGGAGGTGCTCAGCGCCGACTACGTCCGCACCGCGCGGGCGAAGGGGCTTTCCGGCTCCCGCGTCATCTTCCGGCACGCGTTCCGCAACGCGCTGATCCCGGTGACCACGTTGTTCTCCGTCAACTTCGGTGCGGTGCTCGCGGGCGCCATCATCACCGAAACGGTGTTCTCCTGGCACGGTATGGGCACATTGCTGGTCGAATCCGTGACGAAGAACGACACGCAGGTGATGATGGGCTGGCTCGTGGTCGTCGCGAGCATGGTGATCATCGCCAACCTGATCGCCGACCTGGCGTATGGCATTCTGGACCCGAGGATTCGCGTTGGCTGACTTGAACTCTGTGCTCGCGAGCGAAACCGCCGCCGCGGAGGGCACACTCCCGCCCGAGGCCCTGCCCGAACCCCGGAGCCAGGGCAAGCTGGTACTGCGGAAGTTCCTGCACCACAAGCTCGCGATGATCTCGTGTGTGGTGCTCGCGGTGATCGTGCTGATCGCGATCTTCGGGCCGTTCTTCTGGAAGCACAACTACGAGGACAGCTCGTTCCCGTCGTTCGCCGCGCCGAGCGCGGACTTCCCGCTCGGTACCACGCAGGTCGGCAAGGACATGGTGTCGCAGATCCTGCGCGGCACGATGTACTCGCTGCTCATCGCGCTGACCGTGTCGATCCTCGCGACGGTGATCGGCGTGGTCTTCGGCGCCATGGCCGGTTATCTGCGCGGGTTCACCGACTCGGCGGTCTCCCGGGTGACGGACCTGTTCCTGATCATCCCGCAGATCGCGGCCGCGGCCATCCTGGCGAAGGTGTTCGGCGGTGGTACCTGGTACATCGTCGCGCTGGTGCTGGCGGCGTTCGCCTGGATGCAGATCGCCAGGATCACCCGCGCCGAGGCGATGTCGTTGTCGCAGCGGGAGTTCGTGGACGCGGCGCGGGCGTCGGGTGCCGGGACGTTCCGGATCGTCTTCAAGCACCTGGTGCCGAACATGGTCGGCAGCATCACGGTCAACGCGACCCTCGCGGTGGCGCAGGCCGTGCTCGCCGAGGCGGCGCTGTCGTTCATCGGGCTCGGCGTCCAGCTGCCGGACACTTCGCTCGGCCGGGTCATCCTGGAGAACTACGCGCAGGTGCAGATCCGGCCCGCGCTGTTCTTCGGCCCGTTCGTCGTGCTCGTGTTGATCTCGCTGTCGATCAACTTCATCGGTGACGGTCTCCGTGACGCCTTCGACCCGCGTCAGCGGCGGATGAAGGCCTGAGACATCTCAACGAACCGGCGGGTGGGCTAGACGGCCCACCCGCCTTTTTCGTGCCGTCTCGTTCCACTGCGGACTCGGTAAGCCGTCAAGGCCACCTTGCGGGCGTTGCGGGCCGTCAGGCGCGAGTGGACCCGTTCTGGCCGTGGCTCAAGCGCCCCGATGAGGTTTTCTCGGTAGGTGCGGGGGTGTGGTCTTGCTGGTGGGTGCTTTCCCGGGGGCTTGGTGGTGTGGTGAAGGGGTCCTTCGCGGTGTTGAGCGTCGGTAAGGAGGCCTTCACGGCATGCGGTGGGTTCGGCGCGTGTGTCGGGGGGGCGGGGGGGGGGGCGGGGGGTGTAGGGCACAGTGCGCTGGCGGAGACCAC
>NZ_JBHYIK010000076.1:27572-27992 GCF_042739735.1 Amycolatopsis sp. NPDC059027
AAACACCTTTTTTAATGATAAGGAGAAAAAAGAGATATAAAATTGAATTGTAGTAGGAAGAGTAAGATGTGTATAAGAGACAGATAGTCGGCAACGGAGCGTTCGCGACATCGGGGGAGGCTGTCGGCTCGCGCGCAGGCCAGTCCGAGGGACGCCCTGAGTGCATCCACCGCACCCAGGGACGCCCTTGTCACACCCCAGGCCAGCGCACCGAAGGCGTCCCACAACACAACCGGCAACCCACAGCCCCAGAACCCTTAGCGAGAAAACCCCATTGGGGCGCTCGCCACCCGGCTCCCGAGGGCTCCCCAGAATGCCGTTAAGGCCACCTTACGGGCGTCTGACGCCCATAAGGATGTCTATTAGACAAATCTCCGAGCCCACGAGCCCTATATCCAGCTCGTGTTGCAGAGGGGGGGT
>NZ_JBHYIK010000076.1:28002-35362 GCF_042739735.1 Amycolatopsis sp. NPDC059027
GTTAAGGCCACCTTACGGGCGTCTGACGCCCATAAGGTGGCCTTAACGGCATTTCCCAGCGTGAGGAAGTCTCAGTCGGCGACCGGGGCGACCTTTCCGGCTTCCCAGGCGGCCCGGCGCTCGGCCTGCAGGACGGGGTCGGCGACCGGGGCGGCCGAGAGCAGCCGGCGGGTGTAGTCCTGCTGCGGCGCGTGCAGTACCTGGTCGCGCGTGCCGACCTCGACGAGCTTGCCGTGCTGCATCACCGCGACGCGGTCGGCGAGCAGGTCGATGACCGCGAGGTCGTGGCTGATGAACAGGCACGCGAACTGTAGCGACTGCTGCAGGTCGAGGAACAGGTCCAGGACGCGGGCCTGCACCGAGACGTCCAGCGCGGAGGTCGGCTCGTCGGCGATCAGCAGTGCCGGGTCGAGTGCCAGTGCCCGCGCGATGGCGACGCGCTGACGCTGGCCGCCGGACAGCTCGTGCGGGTAGCGGTTGAGGTAGTGCCCGCCCAGTTCGACCTTGTCCAGCAGCGAGGTGACCCGCTTGTTCTGCTCCTTGGACGTGCCGACCTTGTGCAGCACCAGCGGTTCGGCGATGGACTCGCCGATCGTCATCTTGGGGTCCAAAGTGGACGCCGGGTCCTGGAACACGATCGAGAAGTACCGGCGCAGCGGGCGCAGTTCCTTGGCCGACATCGTGGTGATGTCCTTGCCCGCGATCGACACGGTGCCCGCGGTCGGGTTGAGCAGCCGGATCGCGCAGCGCCCGACGGTCGACTTGCCCGAGCCGGATTCGCCGACGAGGCCGAGGATCTCGCCCTTGGCGATGCTCAGCGAGACGTCGTCGACGGCGCGGTTCTTGGCCTGGCCGCGGCGGCCGGGGTACTCCAGCACCAGGTTCTTGATCTCCAGCGCGGGAGCGGTCTCCTCGACGACGGCTTCGAGTTCGGCGTCGGCGAGCCGGATCTCCTCAGCGATCTTGGCCGCCTCCTCGCTGTCGACGTCGATCGCCTCGTCGTCGAGCAGCCGCCTGCCCTCGGGCCGCTGGCCGAGCACCGGAACCGCGGCGAGCAGCCGCCGGGTGTAGTCCTCCTGCGGGGAGGCGAACAGGTCGCGCACCGGCGCCTGCTCGACGATGACGCCCTGGTGCATGACCACGACCCGGTCGGCGAGGTCGGCCACGACGCCCATGTCGTGCGTGATCAGCACGATCGCGGTGTTCAGCGTGTCCCGCAGCTTGCGCAGCAGGCCGAGGATCTCCGCCTGCACGGTGACGTCGAGCGCGGTGGTCGGCTCGTCGGCGATGATCACCTTCGGGTCGCACGCGATGGCCATGGCGATCACGACGCGCTGGCGCAGACCGCCGGAGAGCTGGTGCGGGTACTGCCTGAACCGCTGCGGCGGGTTCGGGATGCCGACCATCTCGAGCAGCTCGATGGCGCGCTTGTCGGCGGCGTCCTTGGCGATGTCCTGGTGCGAACGCAGCGCCTCGCGCAGCTGCCAGCCGACGGTGTACACCGGGTTCAGCGCGGTCATCGGCTCCTGGAAGATCATCGCGACCTCGTTGCCGCGGATCTTGCGCAGGTCCTTCTCGGTGAGGTCGGCCAGATTGCGCTCGCCGAGGCGCAGCTCACCGGCGATCCTGCTGGTCTTGGGCAGCAGGCCGAGCACGGACATCGAGGTCACGGACTTCCCCGAACCGGATTCGCCGACGACCGCGACGATCTCACCCGGCTGGACGTCGAACCCGATGCCCTTGACCGCGTCGACGACGCCGTCCTCGGTCGGGAACGAGACCTGCAGGTCGGAAATGGACAGAACCGAACCCGACGTTGTTTCAGTGCTCACCTAAAGATGCCCTTCGTGGGGGTACAGACAGGTCACGGCACTATGGCCGTGACTCGCGCGAGGATATCCGAGGGACGGCCGACGAAGGTCGGTGAGCGGGAATTACTCTTCAAGACGTGATCTCCCGTGAGGCCCGGCGGCTGCTTCTCGTCCACGCGCATCCCGACGACGAGAGCATCACCACGGGCGGCACGATCGCCCGCTACGCCGCCGAGGGTGCCGATGTGACGCTGGTGACCTGCACGCTGGGGGAGGAGGGCGAGATCGTCCCGCCCCGGCTCGCGCAGCTCGGCTCGTGGGCCGCCGACCAGCTCGGCGGCTACCGCAGCGGGGAACTGGCCGGCGCCTGCGCCGCGCTCGGCGTCACGCGGCACCGCTATCTCGGCGGGATGGGCCGCTGGCGGGACTCGGGGATGGCCGGGACACCGGCCGCGGCGCATCCGCGCGCGTTCACCGGCGGCAGTCCGGACGAGCAGGCGGCGCAACTCGCCGAGATCCTTGCCGAGGTCGAACCCCAGGTCGTCGTCACCTACGACGCGTTCGGCGGTTATGGCCACCCCGATCACATCCGTGCGCACGAGATCACCATGGCCGCGGCGATGCGGGCTGCATCGGTCGCGCGGATCTTCCACGTCGTCGCCTCGCGTACCGCGCTGCGCGAGGGATTGGCCGCGTTGCGTGCCGACGGAACTTCACCCTTCCGGGTACCCGAGGACGGCGAACTGCCGGAGACGCCCGACGAGACGATCACGTCCCGGATCGACGTCGGCGCGTACCTCGGACAACGGCTGTCCGCGCTGCGCGCACACGAAACACAACTCACCGTGGCCGGCGATGCGACCGTCCACTTCGCACTGACGAACGACATCGCCCAGCCCATCCCGCCGCACGAGTACTTCGTGCTCGCCAAGGGACCCGCGGACGGCGCGGAAACCGACCTCTTCGGCAAGCTGTGACCATGTCCGCCACCCCGGCCCCGGCCCGCCTGACCGTCACCCAGTGGCTGCTGCTCGCGCTGCTCACGTTCGACGCCGTCCTGCTGGCGCTGCTCGAACTGTTCTTCCTGCCGTTGCGGATGGACGGGACGGCGTTGCCGAAACTGGGCGACATCCCGATGCCGCTGACGATCGTGCTCGGCGCGGTCACCACCCCGCTGCTGGTGTCGACGACGGCGAGGCTGGTACGTCCCGGCCTGTCGTGGGTACCGCTCGTGGTGTGGGTGCTCGTGCTGTTCGGCGTCGGCCTGTTCGGTCCCGGCGGTGATCTGGTGCTGATCCAGGACTGGCGGGCGCTGTTGCTGCTCGGCGCGAGCGCGCTGCCCGCCGCGATGGCGCTCGGCGGCGGGTTGGGCAAAGCTGCGGGCAGGGCCTCTTCGAGAGGGGTGTCGCCGGGCGGGCTGTCGTCGGGAGGGAAGCGTGGCTGAGGCGATTTCGGACGCGAACGTCGT
Source organism: Amycolatopsis sp. NPDC059027 (assembly GCF_042739735.1). Lineage (NCBI taxonomy): Bacteria > Bacillati > Actinomycetota > Actinomycetes > Pseudonocardiales > Pseudonocardiaceae > Amycolatopsis > Amycolatopsis sp. NPDC059027. The sequence continues at coordinate 31,282 of NZ_JBHYIK010000076.1, forward strand.
CGCGGTGCTGCGGCCGTTCGTGCGGGCCTGCGGGCCGATGCTGGACGCGCTGCGCGAGGCCGACCCGTTCGGCCTGCAGGCGAGAGCCCGTCGCGGTGAGGACGAACTCGCCGAGGTCGAGGCCGGGCTCAAGGAAAAGCTGCTGAACGGGCTGACCTCGGTCAAGGTGCCGGGCACCACGGCGTGGGCGAACATGAACGGCTACCAGCGGTCCAGCTGGTGGATGAACCGCGTCGGCCGGTTCACCGCGCTGGTGACGTCGATCCCCGGACTCGGCGGCGCGCTGGCCGATCGCTTGCCGGTGCAGGACACGCTCGGCGCCGCGTCGCAGGGCCTGCTGCTCTGCGCGCTGGCGGGGGAGTACGGCGTAACCGATGTCGGCGCCAGGGTGCGGCTCATCGCCTGGGTGCTGTTCGAGCGCGACATCGATCCCGTGCTCGCCGCGGGCAAACACGCGCAGCACGACGAGGCGGCCGAGGAAAGCGAGACGGCCAAGCTCACCGAGGAACTCGCCGAATCCGAGCGCAAGCACGGGAAGGTGACGTTCAAGGCGTGCGGGCGCACGCTGTGGCGGCTCGGGCGGGCGCTCCTCGGGATCACGGAGGAACTCGAGAAGCGCCCGCGCGGCCGGTTGTTCCATCGTGCGCTGGGCATGCTGCCGGTGGTCGGCGCCGCCGGGGACTATCTCGGCGAGCGCTCCGGGCTGCGCGTCGTGTGGAAACGCGGGCACGAATGGCTCACCACGCATCCCGCCTGACGCCGCCTAGTGCCTCCAGAACATGAAGAGTTCCTGGCCCAGCGCGGCCAGCGTGGCCGAACCGCCGACGGCGTCGAAGAGCGTGAAGGCCCCACGCCACAACGCGCTGTTCACCGGAGAGAGCAGGAAGAGCGCGGCGAACAGCACCAGCGGCGCCCACGGCCGGGCCCGCGCGCCGAAGTCCCGTGCCTTCGGGGAAAGGTACGGCTCGATCGCGCCCCAGCCGTCGAGCCCAGGGATCGGCAGGATGTTGAGGATGAACGTCACGATCTGCAGCAGCGCCAGATAGGACAGGCCGATCGCCAGCCCGGGGGCGCCGTGCATCGGCACCAGATAGACCACGAGCGCGATCGCGGCGCCGACCGCGAGGTTGCTCAGCGGCCCGGCGAGCGAGACCCACGAGGACGCCGCCCGCGAGCGCAGCGCGCCCCGGTTGATCCACACCGCGCCGCCCGGGAGCGGGATGCCGCCGATGATGAGGAAGATCAGCGGCAGCACGATCGACAGCATCGGGTCGGTGTACTTGCGGACGTCGAGTGTGAGGTAGCCCTTATGGGCGATGCTGTGATCGCCGCCGCGGAAGGCCACGATCGCGTGCCCGAACTCGTGCAGGCTCAGTGAAGCCACCCAGCCCGCCGCGACCAGGAGCACCACGCCCGTGATGAGGAGCGGGTCCCGGTGACTGCTCAAAATCGTGTTGGCGTTGCCGAAAGCGGCCATGACGCCGCCGACGACGGCGAGCGCGATGATGCCGAGGAAGATGGGGCTGGGCCGCACTGCTGATCTCTGCACACCCCCAGTCTTCCGTATGCCCGATGTGAAGTTTTCGGCGTGTCCCCTTGCGCTGGCGCCGCGAGGTATCCCCCGAACTCGCTACTCGGCTTGACCAGACCGCACTACACGGGTGTAATCACAGTGATGTCATTCGCTGCCGGGAAGGGGGCAGCGGGTGTCGTTTCACCACCGCCAGCCTGGGGAGTGCGTACGAGCGAGGAGGCGGACGTGCGGTTGGAAGCCGATGGAAGGGAATGGGGGCACGTCGTGGGTTGGGGAGAGAACCCCGAGCAGCAACTGGGTGATCTCACCGACATGTTCGACGTTGCCGAGGAGGAGCAGGACTGGCAGGAACGCGCCCTGTGCGCGCAGACGGACCCGGAGGCGTTCTTCCCCGAGAAGGGCGGTTCCACCCGTGAGGCCAAGCGAATCTGCCTGGGCTGCGAGGTCAAGGACGAGTGCCTTGAGTACGCGCTGGCCCACGACGAGCGCTTCGGAATCTGGGGCGGTCTGTCCGAACGGGAGCGTCGCAAGCTCAAAAAGCGTGTTGTCTAAAGAGTGCGTGTTGTATAGGTGATCCCGCCCCGGTCCACACCATGGAACGGGGCGGGGGAGCCCAGGTGTGAGTGACCGACGTCGTAGGGTGGCGGCACCGTTGTCCGCCGCCTGACGGGAGTCCGTCGTTGCCCCGCATCGCCTCATCTGCTTTGCGTACGGTTCCCGTGCTGGCCATCATGGTCTGCCACAACGGAGAAGAATGGCTGCCGCTGGCGCTGTCCTCCTTGCGCCGCAGCAATATCCGGCCCCGGCACGTGCTCGCGGTCGACACCGGGTCGACCGACCGGACGCCACGTCTGCTGGCCGAAGCCGCCGACCCCGGCGGGGTCGACGCGGAACCTCTGCTGTCCGGGGTACTGACACTTCCGGGTGAAACCGGATTCGCCGAAGCCGTCGCCGCCGCGGTCGAGCACGCCGTCGAGCGATGGGGCGATCCCGGTGGCTGGCTCTGGCTGCTGCATGACGACTGCGCGCCCGAACCGGACTGTCTCGAAGAACTTTTGCAAGCTGCGGAAAGCAATTCCTCCGCGCGGGTGCTCGGCCCGCTCGCCCTCGACTGGGTGGATCCGAGATTGATCGTCGAAGCCGGGCTCTCGACCGACGCCGTCGGTCACCGGCAGCAGACCGCCGCGCCCGGCGAGGAACCGGCCGAGGTACTCGCGGTACCCAGCGCGGGCTCGCTCGTGCACCGCGAACTGTGGCACGAGCTCGGCGGCTTCGACCCCGAATTCTCCTTGCTGCGTGAGGATCTCGACTTCGGCTGGCGGGCCAACGCGGCAGGCGGCCGCGTGCTGTCGGTACCCGCCGCGCGGATGCGGCACGCCCGCGCGCTGACCACCGGGCGGCGGAAACCCGACGCGGCGCCCGCGCCGCTGTCCGTCACGAACCGCGCCCACGGGCTGCGGGTGTTCCTGGTGAACTGCTCGCCGTTCTCCTTCTGGTTCGGCATGATCCGCATCCCGGTGCTGTCCGTGCTGCGGGCGTTGGCGTTCGTGCTGCTGCGCCGGACCGGGGAGGCCCGCGCGGAGTTCGCCGCCGTCGGCTATCTGCTCGGCGGGCGGGGCAATCTCCGTGCGGCACGGGCGAAACGCCGTTCGCGGCCGAGGCCGGGCTCGGTGCGCGGACTGTTCACCGGACGGATCAGGCGACTGCGTAACGCCTTCCGTGCAGGCGTCGTCGGGCTGGTCCGCCGCGGCGTGGAGAGCGACGTCGCGCTCGGGACCGTGCCGGAAGGCGTCGCGCCCGAGACGGCGTGGATCCCGCCGGAGGCGTTGGACGCCAAGGCCGATCGCCCCATCGGGCCGTCCGCGCTGCCCGCGGGGGCGTTGCGGGGCATCGGTTCCCGGGGTTCGGGACTGCGCCGGCCGAGCGGGTTCGTCGCCGTCGCCGTGCCGGAAACCCCGGCGCCACCGCCGACTCCGGACGCCGCCGCGGAGTCCGGGGAACAGGAAGAGGCTTCGCCGGAGCCGCGAGCAGCCGAGCCCGCCGCGGAACCGGAGCTGGTCTTCGTCGAGGTGAACCGGCGGCGCGTGCTCGCCGCGACGGTGTTCGCCCCGCCGGTGGTGCTGCTCGTCGTGCTCACCGCCCTCGCGCTGGTGGTCAACCGCGGCCGTCTCGGGCTCGATCTGTTCGGCGGCAAGCTGTTGCCGGTCGGCGGGCTCGGCGAGATCTGGTCGTCGTACGTCGCGCCGTGGCACGCCGTCGCGGGCGGCACCGGCGCCCCGGCCGCCGCGACCCTGCCGGTGCTGGGATTGCTCGGCGCGGTCTTCGCACCGATCGGTGGTCCGGCGGCACTGGTCGCCGTGCTCCTCATCGGCGACATCCCTCTGGCCGCGTTGAGCGCGTACGCGGCGACGCGGCGTCTGCGTGTACGGCGTTGGGTCCGTGCGGTCGTGGGGGGGGCGTCTCTGGCCATCACCGCGCGCCGGTGGAGGGTCGGTGGGCGGGCGGGGCCGAAATCCGCGGGTTAGGCGTCAAGGGTTCGGGGATGAG
>NZ_JBHYIK010000076.1:35372-37533 GCF_042739735.1 Amycolatopsis sp. NPDC059027
GGTGTACGCGCTGCTGCCCGCCGCGACGGCTTCGGTGGCGCAGGGCCGTCTCGACGTCGTCGTGGTGCACATCGTGCTGCCGCTCGTCGTCGCCGGGATCGCCGGGCTGCTCGTCCGGGCCGACACCCGTTGGCTGCACATCTCCGCGCTGTCCGCGTTCGGGGTGGCGCTGCTCGGGGCCTTTTCCCCGCTCGCGCACGGGCTCGCGCTCGCGGGCCTGCTGATCGGGTTCGTCGTGCTGCCCGCGCCGACCGGGCTGGCGCGGCGGATCGCGTCGGTGGGCATCGTGGTGCTGCTGCCGCTGGCGTTGCTGCTGCCGTGGCCGACCGTGCTCCTGAAGCATCCCGAGCTGCTCGTGCAGGGTCTCGGCGGCGGCGCGGCGCTGCCGTCCGGGACGGATCTGGCCGGGCTCGACCCCGGTGGCCCCGGCGCGTGGCCGATCGGGGTGGCGGTGATCGCGGCGGCGCTCGTCGCGCTCGTCGTGCGCCCGACGAAGCTCGCGGCCGGTGGGCTCGCCCTCGCCGTCCTCGGTGCGGGCGGGATCGTGCTGGTGCGGCTGGTGAAGCTGACGCCGATGCAGGGCGGCGCGCCCGCGTACGGCTACGCGGGTGTCCCGCTGCTGCTGGTCGGGGCCGGGCTGCTGTGGGTCGTGCTCTCGGCGTGGCAACGCGGTGGCGTCGCGCCGGTGCCCGGCAGGCTGCTGCCGCGGATCGCCGCCGTAGCCGGAGTCGTGGTGCTCCTCGCGTTCGGCGCGGGTGCGGTGGTGACCGGTCACGAAGGCCCCCTGCGGGCGGGTGGACGTCCGCAGCTCGCCCCCGAGGTGACCGCGGACCTGGCCGCCTCCGGCCGCTCGGTGCTGGACCTCGGCGCCGACCAGGTGCGGCAAACCGGCGGACGGCTGGCGCACTACGGCGACGATCAGCTCGCGCCCTCGCCCGGCACGGCCGACCGGCTCAGTGGCTGGCGGCGTGACCTCGGGCAGGGCAACGCCGAGTCGGTCAAACGCGCGCTGACCGCCGCGGCGGCCTCCGGCGTCCTCTACGTGGTCCTGCCCGCGGGCGTGGATCCCGCCGCGTACCCGACGCTGGCCAAGGACCTGGTCGCCGTCGCGCCGCCGGCGTCGGACGGGCGGCCGGTGCTCAAACTGCTCCCGCCCGCCGGCCAGGTCGTGCTGATCTCGCCGGAGCTGGCGAAGGCCGCGGTGACCGGCGGCGACGCGCCCGGCGTCTCCCCGGGGGTCTCACCGGTGCAGGCAGGCCTGCCGGACGTGCGGGTCCGCGTCTCCGACGGCCCCAACGGGCGGCTGCTCGTGCTGGCTGCCGAGCAGGAGGCGGGCTGGCACGCCAGCGTCAACGGCGCCCGGGTGCCGATCGTGCCCGCGTGGGGGCATCAGGTGGCGGTCTCGGTGCCGCCGAAGTCGGCCGAGGTGACCGTCGAGTACCCGGGGACGGAACGCGGGCTGCTGCTGCTCGTGCAACTGGCGGCGGTGCTGTTCACGCTGCTCACCGCGGTCCCGTCGTCGTCGGTGGCTGCGCGGCGTCGCTGAGATTCCCACTGCGCGGCGGACGAGCGCCCGGACAGGAGCGGGGGACCTTTGCTCACGCTTCAGGGGAGCGGGGGACCTTTGCTCACGCTTGTGAGGCTGGTGTGACTGCTGGGGTTGGCGGGGCGGGGTCTTGCGGTGTCCTACGTCGCGAACGTTCCGTTCGCGACGTTGAGCGTCCCCAACGGAGCGTTCGCGACGTCGGGCGATGCTGTCGGCCTGTGCGGGAAGCTCCGAGGGACGCCCTTGGTGCGTTGAGTGCGACGAGGGCGTCCCTCGGTGCAGTGAGCGCACCGAAGGCGTCCCTCGGTGGGTCGGCGACCCTCCCGCGGCCCTCGAACGCCCCCCACTTCGCGCGCTCGCGCTGCCCCGGAACAGGAGCGGGGGACCTTTGCTCACGCCGGAGGTGAGCGAGGGACCTTTGCTAGCGTTCGTGAGCTTACTGAAAGTTAGCTTGCCAACGGACGTTAGCAAAGGTCCCCTGCTCCCTTTTTGCAGGTCAGGACGCCGTCAAGGCCACCTTATGGGCACCGGACGCCGCGTATAAGGGGGTGTTGGGCGGTCGGGGGGGGTCGGCGGATACCCCCCCCTGTGCTCGCCGGGGACCGCGCGGGTGGC
>NZ_JBHYIK010000076.1:37543-46149 GCF_042739735.1 Amycolatopsis sp. NPDC059027
CCTTATGGGCGTCGGAAGCCCGTAAGGTGGCCTTGACGGCATGTCCGGGGGAGAGCGCTACTCGCCTTCGATGACGTCCGGTTCGACGCCGAGGTAGCCCGCGACCTGCTCGACCAGCACGTCGTGGACGAGCTCCGCCAGCTCCGACGGGTCCTTCGCTCGGGCTTCGAGGGGACGCCGGTAGAGCACGATCCGCGCCCGAGTCGGTAGTCCGGCTCGGTCGACTCCGGCGGGCACGAGCCGCGACAGCGGCACGGCGCCGTCGTGCAGGACGCCGTCTGCGGGGGCACGGCCGTCCAGCCGTACCTCGGGGACGTCGTCCACGGCCACATCGAGTTTCGTCAGCTCGTGGCGCCAGCGGGCCTCGATGGGCTCCAGCGCGTCGAGGACCAGCGCGTCGAACCGCTCGGCCCGGCTCGCGGCAGCGGGCAGCGTCGACGGGTAGAGCGCGCCGCGCAGGCCCCGGCCGTGCCGGTCCCGGCGCAGGCGCCGCCGCTGTCGGTAGTCACGAGCCTCGCGAGCCATTGCCACGATCCGAAGTCTAGGCGGTCGGCGAGTGGTCGCGCGTGTCGCCGGTGCCGCGTGACGGCGACACGCTATCGTTCGTCTTCGTGCGGAGCGTTCGAAAGTGTTCGCGAACGGGTTGTCCCGAACCCGCTGTCGCGACGCTCACGTATGCCTACCGCGATTCGACCGCCGTCGTCGGGCCACTCGCTACGGCGTCCGAGCCGCATTCCTACGACCTCTGCGAAGCCCACGCGCTGCGGCTGACCGTGCCCAAGGGCTGGGAAGTCGTCCGGCACGAAGGCGAGTTCGCCGCGCCCGACCCGTCGGCCGACGAGCTCACCGCGCTGGCCGAAGCCGTCCGCGAGGCGGGCCGCTCCGACCGCCCGCCGCCCGCTCCGGAGCCCGAGGGACCCTCGGGCAGGCGAGGTCACCTGCGGGTACTGCCCGGTCGCGCCTGAGGTCGGCCGCCGCCGGTAGGCTTTCCGGCGCGGCGCGACCGGCGCCGGGACGAGGACTATCGGCGGGGAGATGGCGTGCCAGACCTTTCGGGCATCGTGAAGGCCTACGACATTCGCGGCGTGGTCGGCGAGCAGCTCGACGCAGCACTCGTACGCGACTTCGGCGCCGCGTTCGCCCTGCTCGTCAAGGCCGACGCCACCGCGGTCGTCATCGGCCACGACATGCGCGACTCCTCACCGGAGCTGTCCGCCGCGTTCGCCGACGGCGTGACCTCGCAGGGCGTCGACGTGGTGTCGATCGGGCTGGCCAGCACCGACCAGCTGTACTTCGCCTCCGGCTCGCTCGACCTGCCGGGCGCGATGTTCACCGCCAGCCACAACCCGGCCAAGTACAACGGCATCAAGCTGTGCCGCGCCGGAGCCGCCCCGGTCGGGCAGGACACCGGCCTCGCCGAGATCCGCGACACCGTCGAGCAGGGCGTACCCGCCTTCGACGGCGAGCGCGGCAGCGTCACCGAGCGGGACGTCCTCGGCGACTACGCCGCCTACCTGCGCAAGCTGGTCGACCTCTCGGGCGGCCGTCCGCTGAAGGTCGTCGTCGACGCCGGGAACGGCATGGGCGGGCACACCGTGCCGACCGTGTTCGAGGGCCTGCCCATCGACGTCGTCCCGATGTACTTCGAGCTCGACGGCACCTTCCCGAACCACGAGGCCAACCCGCTGGACCCGAAGAACATCGTCGACCTGCAGGCGAAGGTGCGCGAGGTCGGCGCCGACGCCGGGCTGGCTTTCGACGGCGACGCCGATCGCTGTTTCGTCGTCGACGAGCGCGGCGAGCCGGTTTCGCCGAGCGCGATCACCGCGCTGGTGGCCGTGCGCGAGCTGGCCAAGGAGCCGGGCGGCACGATCATCCACAACCTGATCACGTCCAAGGGGGTGCCGGAGATCGTCGCCGAGCACGGCGGCAAGCCGGTCCGCACCCGTGTCGGGCACTCGTTCATCAAGGCCGAGATGGCCCGTACCGGCGCGATCTTCGGCGGCGAGCACTCCGCGCACTACTACTTCCGCGACTTCTGGCGTGCCGACACCGGGATGCTCGCCGCGCTGCACGTCCTCGCCGCGCTCGGCGAGCAGAGCGGCCCGCTGTCCGAGCTGACCAGCGCGTACTCCCGCTACGCCGCGTCGGGTGAGATCAACTCGACCGTGTCGGACCAGGTCGCGCGCATGATCGCGGTCAAGGACGCCTTCGCGGCCAAGCCCGGCACCGAGATCGACGAGCTGGACGGGCTGACCGTGCAGCTGCCCGGCGGCGCGTGGTTCAACCTCCGCCCGTCCAACACGGAGCCGCTGCTCCGGTTGAACGTGGAGGCCGCGGATGTTAACGCCGTGCGCGCGCTCACCGACGAAGTCCTCGCCCTTGTCCGCGCCTGAAACCCGTCCGTCGCAGGGCGTCCCCGGGCCGATTCGTTTCCGGAAGGTGCCCCTCATGTCACCCCCTCGCGTGGTATGGAGGAACCATGGCCATCACGCTTGACGCACAGCTGCTCGAGATCCTCGCGTGCCCATCGCCGGATCACGCCCCGCTGCGTCCTGGCACGCCGGCCGACCCGGACGCCGACGCGCTGACGTGCACCGAGTGCGGCCGCGTCTACCCGGTCCGGGACGGGATCCCGGTGCTGCTGCTCGACGAGGCCACTTCGCCGACCGATCCGGATGACTCCCATGCCGACGGTGCTTGACGATTCGCTGCTCGACGATCCCGCGCGACTGGCCGAGGCCGACAGCGCGGGGCTGCTGCGTGCCGCCGCGATGGCGGGCGCGCAGGTGCGGGCGACCGCCGAGGCGGCGGCGGAACTGGAGCTGGCCGAGCGGCTCGATCTCGGCAGGCCGCGGGCACTCGTGCTCATCGACCGGCCGGGGGTCAGCCGGACGGTGACCCGGCTGCTCGCCGCGCTGCTGACGCCTTCGTGCCCGGTGCCGGTCGTCGTGGCCGAGGCCGTGCCGAACTGGATCGGCGCCCTCGACGTCGTGTTCGCGCACACCGACGACGCCGGTGACCGCGAGCTCGCCGCGTCGCTGGAGCGCGCGGCGCGCTACGGCGCGTCCGTGGTGCTCTCCGCGCCCGCGGAAGGCCCGGTCGCCGCCGCGGTGGCGGGCAAGGGCGTGCTGCTGACCCCGCGGATCCCGGTGCCGCCGGAGCTGGCGTTCCCGCGCGGGCTCGCCGCCGGACTGCTCACCGCGAACGCGCTGGGCCTGCTCGTCGCCGACGTCCAGCAGCTCGCCGATCAGCTCGACCTCGAAGCCGAGAAGAACTACCTGGCGCGGGAGACCTTCGCGAACCCCGCCAAGGCGCTCGCGTTACGCGTCGCCGAGCGGGTCCCGCTGCTGTGGGGTCTCGACCCGGTGGCGGTCGCCGTCGGCGAACACGCCGCGCACGCCTTCGCCGCCCACGCCGCCACGGTGTGCGACGTCGAGGACTATCGTCAGGCGCTGGCGCGGCCGGCGCTGCGCCGCGCGGCGCAGGCGGGTGACACCGAGCGGGACATCTTCGCCGATCCGGACGACGGTCCCGCCGGGGCCAGGATCAGGCTGCTGCTGCTTTCGGTACGGACGGGGCCCGCGGCCGACGCCGCGCGCTTCCAGGCGGACGAGCTGCTGCCGGGCGCGGACGTGATCGTCCCGGCCGAGGAGATCGAGGCGGACGAGATCGTCCGCGCCGCGGTGCTGGCACTGCGGTTCGAGCTGGCGGCCGTCTATCTCGGGCTGGCCGCGGGCAGCATCGGCGGTGCGGGGCGGTACGAGCCCGCCACCGTCTGAGTCCCCGTGCGAGCGGGGCGGGGCGCGCCCGCGTGATCGGTGCGCGCCGAAGTGAGGATTGGGAGTTGAGGTGACAGTGGAGCTGCTGCGCAATGCCGTGCGGCCCTACGCGTGGGGATCGAGAACGGCGATCCCCGAGCTGCTGGGACGTCCGGTGCCGGCGCCGCACCCGGAGGCCGAGCTGTGGATGGGCGCCCACCCGGGCGACCCGTCGCACGTGATCGGCCCGGACGGCACCGAACGGAGCCTGCTGGAACTCGTCGACGCCGACCCGATCGGGCAGCTGGGCGAACGTTGTGCGCGGCACTGGGGCGGCAGGCTGCCGTTCCTGCTGAAGATCCTCGCCGCCGAGGAGCCGCTGTCGATGCAGGCCCACCCGTCGGCCGAACAGGCCGCCGAGGGGCACGCACGTGAGGAACGCGCCGGGATCCCGCGCGACGCGGCGAACCGCAACTACCCCGACCCGACCGCGAAACCCGAACTCGTGTGCGCGCTGACGGAGTTCCACGCGCTCGCCGGATTCCGTGCTCCGGAGCGCACGATCGCGCTGCTCCAGGCGATCGAGACGCCGGGGCTGGCCAAGTACGCGGTGCTGCTGGAGGCGCAGCCGGACCCGGCAGGGCTGCGCGCGTTGTTCACGACGTGGATCACCCTGCCGCAGGCCTCGCTCGACGAACTGCTGCCGGAGGTGCTGGACTCGTGTGTCCAGCACGTCAAGGCGCACGGCGAATTCAGCGAGGAGTGCCGGACCATCCTCGAACTCGGCGAGGCGCACCCGCGCGACGCCGGGGTGCTCGCCGCGCTGCTGCTCAACCGCCTCACGCTGCGGGCGGGCGAGGCGATCTACCTGCCCGCCGGGAACCTGCACCTCTACCTGCACGGCACCGCGGTCGAAATCCTGGCGAACTCGGACAACATCCTGCGCTGCGGGCTGACCCCCAAGCACGTCGACGTGCCGGAGCTGCTGCGGGTCGTGGACTTCGCGTGTGGCGAGATGCCGGTGCAGTCCGGGCGGCAGGACGGGCGGATGGCGGTCTACCACACCGACGCGCCGGAGTTCGAGCTGTCGCGGGTCGAATGGGCCGCGGGCGAGACGGACGAGATCGTCGTCGACTGCGCGGGCCCGCAGATCCTGCTGTGCACCGCGGGGGACCTCCTGGTGACCGCGGCCGACGGCGAACAGGTCGAACTGCGCCGCGGCCGGTCGGTGTGGCTGCCCGCGGCCGATCCGCCGGTCCGCGTCCGCCCGCTCGACGGCACCGCCTCGCAGCTCTTCCGGGCCACTCCCGGCACCTGCTGACCCCCTCCTGACGAGCACCCCGGTGGCTTTGCCCCCGGGGTGCTGTTTGTCGTGCCTGGGGGGCGACGAGTGTGTTCGTTCCGTGTGGCGGGCTTCTCCACTATCACCCATTGGGGTGGTCCTGCCGGTCCGGTGGCCGCCCAGGAGAACCGACAAAGGAGAACAAGCTCGTGACTTCCTATCCCGACGCGGCGGCCGGGCAGCTGCGTCAAGGCCCGCCTGTGGCACCGGCGGCCCAGCGCCCGGCGCGGCCCGGCGTGCTGTTCGCGGCACTCGGTGTCGCGGTGCTCTCGGCGCTCACCGCGATCGTCGACGGCGTCATGATCATGTCGGGCGGCCGCGAACTCGCCGCCGACCTCGCGGCGAAGGTCGTCGCCTCGGTGACCGGCGAATCGGCCGACGCCGTCAAGGCGGGCGGCGGCATGCTGTTCGACGCGGCCGTCGAGCAGGCGCAGTCCTCGCTCCAGGTCCGTGGCGTGATGACGATCGTCTTCGGGGTGCTGCTGCTCATCTGCGCGGCGCTCATGCAGGGCGCGGCCGTCTGGGCCCGTGTCCTCGTCACGCTGACCGCGCTGCTCAACGCGCTCATCGCGTTGCGCGTCGCGACCGACGACGAGGGCGGCACCGGCGCCATGCAGGGCGTGGCCTGGCTCGCCGTCGCCACCGCGCTCGTGGCGATCGTGCTGGCGTGGCTGCCCGCCAATCACCGGTACGCCAAGGCCCGCAAGGGTTTCTAGAGGTTTCGGGGGTGGTGTCGGCTACCGAGGGGGGCCGGCACCAACCCCGATGCAACGCGACACCGGACAGGCCCCCGAGAATCAGCCCTTCCGGTGTGCCCGCAAGGCCATCCCTGATCCCGCCCGGCCCTCGCCTCCACCCTCACGGAGGCGCTGCGTTCCCCGGGCGGGAGCATCAGCCAGGGGTGGCCTTGTCGGCGTCGTATCCCCTGCGGACTCGGTGTCCCCCGGTGTACCCGGCGTCCCTTGTGGACTTTCCGGGTCAGCGGGGTTCGGTCAGTGTCAGTAGCGCCTTTTCGAGCACCGACGCGCTGGCGTCGCGAGGGTCCCGCAACCGTTCGGCCTCGCGGCGTGCCACCGCGGCGGCTTCGGAGTTCCCCGTCATCTCGTGCGCGCGGCCGAGGACCTGCCAGGTCAGGTTCGTCGCCGCCCGGCCGCCCATGGTGCGGAATTCGGCCAGGCACTCCAGCAGCACCGGAATCGCTTGCGCCGCACGGCCTTCGCCGATCCAGCTCGCCGCGAGCGCCCGGGTGCAGGACAGCTCCCTCGGGCGCTCGTCCAGTTGCCGTGCCAGGTCTAGCGCGCCCTTGAACGCCGCTACCGCCTCCCCGCGCGCGCCCAGCCCGGCGTGGATGGCGCCCTGGGTGCGCAACGACTTCGCCAGCGCGGATTTCGCCGTCGTGTGCCGCAGCAGCCGCACCGACTCGTCGATCGCCTCCGCCGCGTCCCCCGGGTTCCCGGTCAGCTGCAGGGACCACGAGAACCCTTGCAACGCCACGCCGATCCGCCGGGTGTCCCCGGCACGCTTCGCCAGTGCGAGCGTCGCCCGGTCGACGTCGAGTGCCTCGGCGACCCTGCCGAGCCGGTGCAGTGCCGCGGACTGGGCCCGCTGCACCCATTCGAGACCCGCTTCATCACCGTCCACAGTGAACAGTTCGTGGGCGCGTCCGGCAGCGTCCAGCGCCTCCTCCGCGTGCCCGAGCCCGGTCAGGCAGTGCGCGAGGTTGGCCTCGGTCCACGCCTGTGCTGGGCGGTCATCGAGTGATTCCAGCTCCTTGGCGCATGCGCGATATCCGGCGACCGCGTCTTCGTACTGGCCGTTGCTGTGCCGTAGCAGGCTCAGCATGGCGGTGGCGAGCGCCGCGCAGTGCTGGTCCCCGGCCTCGACGGCGGCTCGGTGCAGCACCTCACTCGCCGAGCACAGATCGGCGTAGTGCCCGTCCAGATAGACGTACGTACTGAGCTTTTCCAGTAGCAGCAACGCATCCTCGCGCCAGCCCACCGCGCAGAACGTGCCGATCGCGGTGACCAGATTGGCGCGTTCCGCCGCGAACCAGGCCTCCGGCCGGGCGAGCAGCCGCTCGACCAGCTCGGGTGGCAACGGCTGGGCGGGCAGTGGCCGGGCCGGTGCTGGCATCGGCACCGTGCGGGGGAGCCGCGCGGCGGCCGCGTCGGCGAGGCACAGCGCCGCGTCGGCCACCCCGCGAATCGAGGCGACGCGCTCCGCGTGGCTCTCCAGTTTCACGCCCTGCTCGGCGGCGAACACCCGGACGAGATCGTGCATGCGATACCGCGGCTCGCCGCCGGGATCGGCGCCCGTCGGCTGGAGCAGGCTCGCCTCGATGAGCTCCTCGATGGCCTCGTCCGCGTCGTCGCTGTTACCAATCCGGCCAAAAGCAGGCGGATACGGGCCGCGGCCGATCTGCTCGTCGGGACCTGTTTCCGCCGTGACTGTGGTCGGATTGGTAACCAACGGCGCAGTACCCGCGATCAGGGTGACGGCCGCCCAGTGCGGGAGATCGTGCCCCCGGCAGCCGCCGAGCCGCCGGAACGCGCGCTGGGCGGCCGGGCGCAGCGCCGCGTAGCTCAGCGCGATGCTGCCGCGGACCCGCAGATCGCTCACGGTCAGCTCGTCGAGCCTGCGTGCCTCGTCCTCCAGCCGGTCGGCGAGCAGGCCCAGCCGCAGTTGTGGCCGGACCGCGAGCCTGCTGCCCGCGATGCGCAGCGCGAGCGGGAGGAAACCGCAGGCGACGGCGATCCGTTCGGCATCGGCCTGCTGGCTGCCGACGCGTTCGGCACCCGCGAGCCGCCGCAGCAACGCGCTCGCGTCGCTCGCCGACAGCGGCCCCAGCGACAGCCGATGTGCCCCGGCGAGGCCGCTGAGCCTGCGTCTGCTGGTGACCACCACCGCGCAGCCGGGCGTGCCTGGCAGCAGGGTGCGGACGTGTTCCGGGTCGGCGGCGTCGTCCAGCACCACCAGCACCCGCCGATCGGCCAGCCTGCCGCGGTAGACCGCCGCGCGGGCCTGGAGGTCGTCGGGGATCGCCGGGCCGGTGACGCCCAGCGCGCGCAGCAGATCGGTCAGGACCTCGCCGAGGTCGCGCGGTGCGGCGGCACCGGCCAGCGGTACGTACAGCTGACCGTCCGGATAGGACGCGCGCAGCACATGTGCCGCACGCACCGCAAGGGTGCTCTTCCCGGCGCCGGGCTCCCCGGTGATCACCGTGACCGGGACGTCCGCCTCGTCGCCGGTGATCAGCGCCGCCAGTTCGGCGAGCTCGGCCTCGCGCCCGGCGAAGTCCGCGATGTCCGGCGGCAGCTGGCACAGCGGCCACACCGGCGGAGCCGCGACGGTGAGGCCCTGGGGGACGGGATCTTCGCCGCGCAGCACCGCCGCGTGCACCCGGCGGGCTTCGGCGCCTGGTTCGACGCCGAGCTCGTCGATCAGCGTGGCGCGCAGCCCCCGGTAGACGGTGAGCGCGTCGGCCTGGCGGCCCGCGCGGTGGA
>NZ_JBHYIK010000077.1:0-44760 GCF_042739735.1 Amycolatopsis sp. NPDC059027
GGCGGGGCGCCTCGCGCGCGGGCGGCCGGGGGGGGTTTCTAGCTCTCGCGGGCGTCCCTCGGTGCGGTGAGCGCACCGAAGGCGTGCCTCGGTGGATCCGCGTCCACAAAGGACGACCTTCGGCTAGTCCTTGGCCAGGCTGAACTCGACCGCGGCGTTCACGTGGAGTTCGGTGGTGTCGTAGAGGGGGACGTCCGGGACGTCGGACTGGCGGATCAGCAGCCCGATTTCGGTGCAGCCCAGGATGATTCCTTCCGCGCCCTCGGCGACGAGGCCGCGGATGATCTCGACGTACCGGGCGCGGGCGGCGTCCGTGAAGATGCCCTTGGCGAACTCCTCGAAGATGGTCTCGTGCAGGTAGGCGCGGCCCGGTTCGTCGGGGAGGCGGACGTCGAGTCCGAAGCGGTCGCGCAGCCTGCCCGCGAAGAATTCCTTCTCCATGGTGAAGCGGGTGCCGAGCAGGCCGATCGTGCGGCGGCTGTCGGCGACTATCGCCTCGCCGGTGACGTCGGCGATGTGGATGAGCGGGATGCCGATCTCGGCCGCGGCCTCGTCGGCGACGTTGTGCTGGGTGACGCAGGCGATCAGCACGCAGCCCGCGCCGCCCTTTTCGAGCCCCTGCGCGAGTTCGGTGACCTTGCGGCCGACCGAGGCCCAGTCGTCCGCGCCGTGCCATTGGATGATCTCTTCGAAGTCGGTGCTGGAGAGCAGCAGCCGCGCGGAATGCCTGGCGCCCAGGCGTTCCGCGATCCGCTCGTTGATCATCCGGTAGTAGGTGGCCGAGCTTTCCCAAGCCATGCCGCCGATGACGCCGACGGTCCTGGTCTCCTGCATGCTGTCTCCTCGGAACGGTCAGGGGGTCACGAGTTTCCGGTCGGGATCGGGCATGCCCGCGATCAGGCCGACACTGAGTACCGCGAGGCCGCCGGTGACCACGATCTCCAGCAGGTACGAACCGGTCGAGTCGCGGGTGTACGCGCCGAACTGGCTGCTGAGCGCGGCGCCGATCTGGTGCGCGGTCCAGATGAAGCCCATCACCGTGCCCTTCACCTCGATCGGGAACGCCTTGAGCACCCAGAGGGACGTGGCCACGACCGTGACGAGGTAACTCAGGCCGAACACGCACCCGAACAGGATCACGGCGAACCCGGACGTGGACACCGAGATCA
Organism: Amycolatopsis sp. NPDC059027; assembly: GCF_042739735.1. NCBI lineage: Bacteria > Bacillati > Actinomycetota > Actinomycetes > Pseudonocardiales > Pseudonocardiaceae > Amycolatopsis > Amycolatopsis sp. NPDC059027. The sequence goes on from NZ_JBHYIK010000077.1 coordinate 1,170, forward strand.
GGAACATCGAGGCCGCGCGCATCAGGTAGCCGCTGATCAGCACGCGCTTGACCAGGCCGCGGTCGCACAGCCTGCCCGCGACCAGCGAGCCGCCGATCTCGAACAGCCCGAGCAGGATGACGCTCGTCGCGCTGAGGTCGGTGTGGACGTGCATGTCGCCCATGAACGGCATCAGGTGCACGTCGATGAACGCCATCGTCGCGCCGCAGGCGAAGAACGCGCCCGCCAGCCGCGCGAAGGTGGACGTCTTGAGTGCCGAGGCGATGCTGGGACGTTCGCCGGCGGCCGAGCGCGAAGCGGCCGGCTTCGCCTCGCCGCGGAACCGCAGCGCGGTGAGTGGCGTGATGACGCACAACAGCAGCACGCCGAGCCCGATGAGCACGCTGTTCCAGCTGGTCTTGCCGTCGAGCCAGGTCCACAGGGGAACCAGCAGGATGAACCCGGCGGCGGTGCCGTTCGTCAGCAGTGCGTAGAAGAACCCCTTGCGTTTCTCCGAGAACAGCCGGTCGACCAGCACGCCGAGCGGCACGTACGAAAGCATCGTGTACGCGAAAGCGGCCAGAATCCCGTAAGCCGCCACGAAAACGGCGAACGAAGGGACCAGCGCGCACAGCAGGAACGCGAAACCGGCGCTCACCGTGCCGATCAGCAGCACCCGGCCGGGCCCGAGCCGGTCGGCCAGCGCACCGGTCAACGGCGCCGCGACGGCGTACGTGATCGCGAAAGCCGTTGTGGCCAGTGCGAACGTGCCGCGTTGCTGGCCGAACGACTCCGCCATCGGCAGGAAGTAGACCTGCACCGTGTTCTTGAGCGAGGAGCCGAGCAACGAGATGACGAACCCCAGTACGACGGAAGCGGCGAGGACACCCCCGCCGATCTTGGCCGCTTTGGTGGCCGTGGCGGCGCTCATCGCACACCGGTCAGATGGCGTTCGGCGACGCCGTCGTACACCCCCTGGAACAGCTTGCAGGTGTGCTCCACCACCTCGAGCGCGTCCTGCTGCATCTTCGCGTCGGTGCATAGGTCGTTCACCAGCGCGATACCCTCGCGGACGTGCCCGACGTCTTCCTTGGCGTGCACGGAAAAGAAGAGAGTGTCGTCGTCGGTGAGGCCATAGACCTTGCCCAGCAGCGAATGGCGGTGCTGGCCGGCGGTGTCCTCGAGGTTCTGGCCCTCACTGGCGATCGCGACGGCGGCCGCGCCCAGGTGGTAGGTCTCCGGATTCTTCACCAGGTCCATGCGGTAGTCGATGAGCTCCTGGGTCTGCGGATACGGCTTGGCCGCGTCCCTGGTGGCGTCGTCGATCCGGATGGCGCGCACGAAGTCCTGCATCAGGCGGACGTGGTTCTTCGTGCCGGAAAGCCTCCCGGTCTCCTCCTCGTACATGTTGACCATCAGTGCCTTCTTGTGCTTGGGCAACGGGCAGTGGAAGAAGAGGTGCTCGATGTAGGTCAGGAAGTGCTTGGTGAGCTGGTAGCCCTGCAGGGTCAGTGCCTGCAGCAGCTCCCAGTTCGCCTCCGGCTTGACCAGCTCGGCGACGAGCGGGTGCGCGACCGAGGTGTGTGCCTCGATCGTGGCGTAGCACCGCTTCTTGAATTCATCCTTGCTGAGCACGGGATACCTCCTTGTGGAAAAGCCTTGCCTCGAGCTGTTTCACCGGCTGCGCCAGGTAGACCCCGGAGTAGCTCTCCGCGCCGATCCGGCCGTAGTCGTCGAGCCTGCCGTACTCGCCGAATCCGTAGGAACGCCAGATTCCTTCCGCCCTGATACCGGCGCGGACGTCGAGCCGGAGCAGCTCGATCCCGATCTCCTCGCAGCGGCGGACCACCTCGCGGAAAGCCATGGTCACCACCTGGCCGCCCCGGTGCCCGGGATGCACGGCGCCGGTCGTCAGCTCGCCGATGTGCCGCTGGTTGGCCGTGGCGGGGCGGTTGATCGCCACACAGCCGACGACCTCACCGGACTCCGCGCGCACGGTCAGCAGCTGTGTCTGACCGGAGGTGATGCCCTCGGCCAGTTTCGCCCGCAGGGCCGCGGACGCCGCGGCCGTCGGGTCGGCGGGCAGGCCGACGAACGGCTCGTCGGCCGAAACGATTTCGATCAGCTGGACGACCTCGGCGACACCGGAGTCGGATCCGGCTTTCAGCCATACGCATTCATACACGGCGAAGCCCCCAGTTCGCTGCCCGAAAGGCCTGATCGAGGTGAGCGACAGGCGCGCTGGATCTTGTCCTGGGCAACGACGCTATCGGCGTTCCCCGCGCATCGACAACTTCGGTCGTGCGCACGTGGCCAGCCGGCGACGGCCGCGGTGTCGCGGTCTCCGGTTCAGCGGAGCAAGCGAGGAAAAGTCGTTCTGTGCGACCATGGTCGCGCGAGCCGCCGTCGTGGACGGAAGAGGTGGGGAGGAATGGCTGAATGGCGATCCACGATAACGTACTGGGGTTGATCGGCGGGACGCCGATAATCCGGTTGCGTAACTTCACCGTGCACAACGGCGGTCAGGTACTGGTCAAGATCGAGTCGGCCAATCCGGGCCGCAGTATCAAGGACAGGGCCGCGCATTTCATGATCGAGCAGGCCGAGTCGAGCGGCAGGCTGCGTCCCGGTGACACGATCGTCGAGTCCACTTCGGGCAATCTCGGCAAGTCGCTCGCCCTCATCGGTGCGGCGAAGGGATACCGCGTCATCCTGGTGGTCGACCCCAAGACGCCGGTGTCCGTCCTCCGCTACGCGAAAGCGCTCGGCGCCGAGATCGAGCTGGTGGACACTCCCGACGAAGGCGGCGGTTACCAGCGTGGCCGGCTGGAGCGCGTGCGGCAGTTGCGTGACGGTGATCCCCAGGTGTTCTGGCCGGATCAATATCGCAATCCGGACAACCCGCGTATTCACGCCGAGCACACCGCGGGCGAAGTGCTGAATGATCTGCCCGAATTCGACGTGCTGGTGGCGTCGGTCAGCACCGGCGGCCACATCAGCGGGCTTTCCCGCACGCTCAAAGGGAAACTGCCGGGCCTCACGACGATCGCGGTGGACGCCGCGGGCTCGGCGGCGTTCGGGTTCCCCTTCCGCGGCTACGCGATGCGGGGGCTCGGGCTGGCCTGGAAACCGGGCAACCTCGACCTTTCGGTGGTCGATCGGGTCCACCTGGTCGGTGACCACGAGGGCATCGCCACGAGCCGGGCACTCGCGCGTCGCGAAGGGGTGCTCGTCGGCGAGTCAGCCGGAGCGGCGGTGTTCGCCGCGCTGCACCACGCCCACCACAACCCGGGCAGCCGGATCCTCGCGGTCGCGGCCGACGACGGCGCCAACTATCTTGGCGAGTCCTTCGACGACGACTGGCTGCGCGAGCGCGGACTCGCCGCGGTGCTCGACGACGTCACACTGCGCGAACCCGACCGCCTCATCGAGCTCGCGCGGCGCCCGGCGCATCCGGCCGTCCCAGCGGCGTCGCTGCGTGGCCCGGACGGCCGCGACGAGCTGAAGCGTGCCGCATAGCGGGCGTGCCGAGCTACGGCTTTCCACCTCCGCGGGAAGCCGGGAGACCTGCCGGCGCTCTGATCGTCCACAGTGGCCAGTGCGGATGGGAACTGCGGATCCTTTCCACCGCGGCCTCGGCCGCGAGCGCGGGTCCTCCTGATGTGCCCTTGGTGCCGGGCGGGCAGGGACCAACGTCCCGCGATCCGGTGACCGGTGGCCGCATCGGACGGCGCGGTGGGAGGCGATGCTGAACGGGTGAGGGACGACGAGCCCGGGGAGCAGCGATGACACGCTCACTGTCCATTGTGGTCGATCAGGCGCTCGCGGCCGCGGTCCGGGCTCCCTCGCCGCACAACAGCCAGCCGTGGCGGTTCGCGGTCGATGGCGACCGGATCGAGATCTGGCTGGACCGTGACCGCGTGCTGACCGTGGCCGACCCGGAGGCGCACGAAGCCAGGATTTCCTGCGGTGCGGCGCTGCTGAACCTCGTTGTTTCCCTGCGGTGCCAGGGGGTCGAACCGCGGGTCGAGGTGCTGCCCGACGAGTCGGAACCGGATCTGCTCGCGTTGGTGACGCGCGACGGAAACCATCGCGTCGCCGTCGAGGACCAGACGCTCGCCGACGCGGTGTTCCGCAGGCATACCCATCGTCGGCCGTTCCTCGACCGGACGGTACCCGCAGGTGTACGGGCCACGTTCGCCCGCGCGGCGAGCCGTGAGGGCGCCGGCCTCCATTTCGTGGACACCGAGTACGCGCACCTCGCCGCGCTCGTGCGGCGCGCGGAGTTCCTGCAGGCGGGCGACGACGCGTTCCGGGCCGAAGCAGCCCGATGGACGCGTCGTCACGCCGCCAGCCCGGACGGGGTGCCGCTCTCGGCCGCGGGCCCGCCACCCGACCACGACGGCGTGGTCGCGTTGCGGGAATCCCACCTCGATCCGGATCTGCCGGTGCGCGCGTACGAGCAGCAGCCGTTGCTCGCGGTGGTGCTCACCCCGGACTCGGGCCCCGCGGCGGAGGTCCGTGCGGGCCTGGCGATGCAGCGGGTTCTGCTGACCGCGACCTCGGTGCGCGTGGCGACGTCGTTCCTGTCCCAGCCGTTCGAAGTGGCTTCGACACGAGACGGGATCACCGAGCTGTTCCGTCCGCTCGGCCGTCCGCACACCGTGCTGCGCCTGGGCTACGGCTACTCGGCCGCGTCGTGGACGGGCCGCCGTCCGGTCCACGACGTCGTGGTGCCCGCCGGAAGAAGAGGACGCGATGGAGGATGGCGATGACGAGGTCACCGCACGGAGAATGGACACTCGGGGACATCGAAGTGCTGGCGAGGGCGGTGGTGCGTGCTCCGTCGGTGCACAACATCCAGCCGTGGACGCTGGAGGTCGGTGACGACGAGCTGTTCCTGCGTGAACGCCGTGATCTCGCGTTGCCCGAGCATGATCCGCGGGGCCGTGATCGGCTCGTCTCGTGCGGGGCGGCGCTGGCGAACCTGGAGCTCGCGGTGCGGGTGCTGGGCCGCCGGCTGCGCACGGAGACGTTCCCGGATCCCCGGCAGCCGGAACTCGTGGCCGTCCTGCGCCCGGATGGTGCCCGGCCGCCGGACGCGGGGGAGTTGCACCGGTTTTCCGCGATCGCGCGGCGTCGTAGCCATCGACAGCGTTTCTCGGCTCATCCGGTGTCGGCATACGCGCTCGCGGAGATCGTGAACGCGGGGGAAGTGGGCCGGGTGCAGGCGCGGCCGGTGACCGGTGAGCGCGAGCTGTCGGAGCTGGCGGACTTGCTCGAGTTCGCCGCGGAGGCTTACCAGCACGATTACGGCTATCAGCGTGAGCTGGCATTGTGGACGATCCACGACGAATATTCCCACCGGCATGGTGTGGGTATCGCGGGTAGCTGCCTGCCGCCGTCGACGTTGCCGTGGGCGGGGCTGGTGCGGTCGGCGACCGCATTGCCGGACCGTGCGGTGCTGCGGCGGAGGCTGGCCGACGAGACGTTGCTGGTGTTCATGACCGTCGACGACGCGCCTGTCGATCATCTGCACGCCGGTGTCGCCCTGGAGAACTCCTGGCTCGCGGCTGTCGACGGCGGGCTCGTCGCGTCGGTCCTGACTCAGCCGTTGCATCTGCCCGAGGTGCGTTCGGCGCTGTGTGAAGACCTGGGACTCACCGGTTTCCCGCAGGCGCTGATGCGCGTAGGGCACCCGTTGGGCGACGTCGGCCAGAGCCCGCGCCGCGCCATCGACGAAGTCCTGCGGAAGGCCGCCGTTTCACCGGCTAGAACAGCCCCATCCCGAACGCGGTGACTGCCACGACGAACAAGGCGACCTGGTGGTACATCTCCGGCAGCCGGAGTTTCAGACAGGTGGTGACGAGGCCGTCCTCGCGGTCGTGCAGCGCGGTCTCGGCCCGCAGGGCGACCATGGCGATCGGGTAGACGTGCCCGATGATCAGCCGGCCCGCGAACATCATGGCCGCGGGCACGGTTGCCGCGATGAGGAGCATGATCGCTTTTCCCTGTGCGAAGCCATAGGCGACCAGGGCCGAGTCCAGCGCGATGAGAAAGCCGGTCAGCCGGACCAGCAGTGTGGTCTGATGGCGGACGGTCTCCAGGGCCTGTCGTAGTTCGAAGCGCAGGTAATCCTCGGATGTGCCGTGTTCTCCGGTGCCGGCCACGAGACTCCAACCCCCGCAAGGCACCCGCGATGACGCTGCCCGGCGAGATCTTCCACCAGCGCCACCCTTCCGCGCCCTATGCGACCTGGGACATGATCCGCCACCGAGTAGTACACAGTGGACACACGAAGGCGCGGGCAGGGGCGACGGCGGAGCACGCGCCGGGCCGAGTCCTCAGATCCGGTTGCGGGCGATGAGCTGGGCGGCGATGACGTTGCGCTGGATTTCGTTGGTGCCTTCACCGACGATCATCAGCGGGGCGTCGCGGAAGTAGCGTTCGACGTCGTATTCCTTGGAGTAGCCGTAGCCGCCGTGGACGCGGACGGCGTCGAGGGCGACCTGCATCGCCGACTCGGACGCGAACAGCTTGGCCATCCCGGCTTCCATGTCGGCGCGTTCGCCCGCGTCGAGGCGTTCGGCGGCGTCGAGCGTGAGCAGCCGTGCGGCGCGCATTTTCGTGGCCATGTCGGCCAGGAGATTGCCGACGGACTGGTGTTTCCAGATCGGCTTGCCGAAGGATTCCCGTTCCTGCGCGTACTTCACGGCGTCGTCCAGCGCGGCTTGCCCGACGCCCAGCGCGCGGGAGGCGACCTGGATACGGCCGACCTCCAGCCCTCGCATCATGTGTCCCCAGCCCTCGTTCGGGCTGCCGCCGAGCACGGCGTCACCGGGTACGAACACGCCGTCGAAGACCAGTTCGCACGCCTCGACCCCGCGATAGCCGAGCTTCGGGAGTTTTTTCGAGATGGTCAGGCCGTCACCGGGTTCGACGAGCAGGACGCTCATGCCGCGGTGGGCGGGTTTCACGTCGCGGTCGGTGAGGCACAGCAGGCCGATCAGCCCGGAGTGCGCGGCGTTGGAGATCCATGTCTTCGAGCCGGTGACGGACCAGCCTTCGCCGTCGGGGGTGGCGTGAGTGCGCATGGCCTGCAGGTCGCTGCCGCCGCCGGATTCGGTGAGGGCCATGGTCGCGCGGATGGCGCCTTCGGCCATCTTCGGCAGATACTTCGCGCGCTGCTCCGGCGTCCCGAAGGTCTTGATCAGGTAGGTGATCACGGAGTGGCCGCCGATCGCCCCGGCCAGGCTCATCCACCCGCGCGCAAGTTCCTCGGTGACCCGGGCGAAACACGCGGTGCTGACATCGGCACCGCCGTACTCGGCCGGTGCGAGGAGTCCGAAGAAGCCGAGTTTCTTCATCTCGTCGATGAATTCGGCGGGGTAGATGTCGTCGGCTTCGAATTCGCGGACACGCGGGCGAACCCGTTCGTCGACGAATTCGGCAACCAGGGCCACCATCTGCTTCTCGTCGTCGGTGAGCGTCATGCTCGCATCCCTTCTCGTTGCCGCGGGAGGCGAGCACCAGCGCACCTTGCACCGGGCGAGCGCGTCGACGTCGGCCGGGTCGTCATCGCCGGGCCCTGCGGATCAGGCCGCCGCCGATGATCAACCGCTGGATTTCGCTGGTGCCTTCGTAGAGCCGCAGCAGGCGCACGTCGCGGTAGATCCGCTCGACCGGGACCTCGCGCATGTAGCCGCTGCCGCCGTGGATCTGCACCGCGAGGTCGGCCACGTTCCCGGCCATTTCGGTGCAGAACAGTTTCGCCGCCGACGGCCCGAGCCGCCGGTCCTCTCCGGACACGTAGCGCGCCGCCGTCTCCCGCACCAGGGCGCGTCCCGCCAGCACGCCGGTCTGCTGGTCGGCCAGCATCGCCTGCACCAGCTGGAACTCGCCGATCGGCGTGCCGCCCTGGGTGGCTGTCGCGGCGTAGGCGACGGATTCGTCGAGCGCGCGTTGCGCGGTGCCGACCGCGAGGGCGGCGATGTGGACGCGGCCGCGGGCCAGCGACGTCATCGCGGCGCGGTATCCGGCGTCCTCGTCACCGCCGACCAGGCTCGACCCCGGCACCCGGACACCGGCGAACGAGACGGTGGCGGTCCAGGCACCTTCCTGGCCCATTTTCCTGTCCTTGACGCCGACTTCGAGGCCGGGCGCGTCCGCCGGGACCAGGAAGACCGCGATGCCGGTACCGGACTCGCCGGCGGGCCGGGTCCGGGCGAACACGACGAACAGACCCGCGATGGGAGCGTTGGTGATGAAGCACTTTTCGCCGTCGATCACCCAGTCGTCACCGTCCCGGACGGCCTTGGTGCGCAGTCCGGCCGGGTTCGATCCCGCTCCCGGCTCGGTGAGCGCGAAGGACGCCACCACCTCACCCGAGGCGATGCGCTCCAGCCACTGTGCCTTCTGCTCGGCGGTGCCGAAGTTCACCAGCACCTGACCGGCGATGCCGTTGTTGGTGCCGAACATCGAGCGCAGGGCGAGCGACGTGTAGCCGAGCTCCATCGCCAGTTCGACGTCCTGCGTCAAGTCGAGGCCGAGCCCGCCCCATTCCTGGGGGATGGCGTAGCCGAACAGGCCCATCTCCGCCACCTGCTCGCGCAGATCGCCGGGGATCGCGTCGCGGTCCATGATCTCCTGCTCGCGCGGGAGCACCTTCGCACGGACGAAGTCGCGCACCAGCTCCAGAATCGGCCGGAAGTCCTCGGGGGTCACCGCTGCTGCCATGTCCTTCACTATGGACCGCGCCGCCGATAGTGAAAATACTTGATCGGAAATCACGAACGTGGTCACACGATCCGGCCGGTCCGCCGGTAAGTCATGAGTAGCCGTCCGGCCTAGCCGGCCGCGCCGGAGGTGGTTGTCGCCGGACCCGAGCAGGTTTTCCGGAGCGCGACGGTCAATGCCTGCCGGTGGAGAGCGTCGAGGCGCTGCTGGATCTCGGCGGAGATCTTCGCGACCGAAGCGTCGATTTCGCAAGTGAGTGTGGGCTGCCGGACGGAAGCCGTCGCCGCCAGCTGCTCGATGATCCCCGTCGTGATCCGGTCCAGCTGGGGCCGGACCTCGGTGGCCAGATCCGGCCGGTGGGTGGGGCGAAGTTCCGGATGTGCGGTCCACAGCGCGTAGAGGCCGCGCTGCACGATCTTGTTCGCCTCGATCTGGTCCTGGAAGAACCGGACACTCGCCGCCGGATCGATCCCGGCGGCGAGCGACAACTGCCGGACCGAGTCGAGGACCTTTTGCTCCCGCACCGGGTCGTCGATCGGCTGATCCGTACCGAACTTCGCCGCCGCGACCTTGTCGCCGAGCAGGATTCGCCGCACCGCCAGATCCGTCAACGCACCCAGCGGCCCCCACGCCCGGAGCGTCGGAGCCGGCACGGGCGTGGGGACGGTGGCCGAGGCCGCCGAAACACCACCGAGCAGCAATGCGCCGATCATCGCGGACACCACCAGCGGACGGGTCAAACCTCGCACACCAGACATCGGGCCATCCTTCCGGAGTTGGACTACGTTCCCGCGTGCCAGTCAATCGCGAGAAACTGCCGCGAACCACCCCCGTCATCTTCGCCGAAGCCGGCAGGCGGCCGGGACCCGGCCGCCCGGGGCCGTCGCCCGGCCGAGTGCGGCCGGTGTCCGTTGTGGACGTTCGCCGTAGATGGTCTCGCAGACGTCCTGATCTCCGGTGGGCCTCGACGGAGTGCGCGGATCACGGCCGCTTTGCCGGCGACAGCGCGTCCGTGCCCGCCGCGGTGACGGTGATGCCGACGTCCAGGGCGCCGAGGCCGGGCTGGGTGGCGATCAGGCCGCGGCCCCTCAGCCCGTCGAGCACCTCGGCCGTCCACTGGGGCACCACGCCGGCTTCTGCCCCGTCCGGGCCGCGCCAGCGGTAGCCTGCCGGGCCGCCCCACGTGCCGCGGTGGAAGAGCACCTCGTCGGCCGCCACGTAGCGCAGCGCGTCGAGTTCCTGGTCGTTCATGTCGCACCTCGTTGTGCTCCATGGCGCGGCGGGGCCGCGCGTGGCGGTCGAGCGGGCGTCCCCGCGGTCGCCGGCAGGGACGCCGACAGGTTTCGGGACGCTGTCGGACACTATGATCACGTGTCCGAAGAGGACGGAGCATCCGGACAATTACGTAGATCGCTCCCCGAACCGGTGTTTACGTCGGATTCCGTACCTACGCACTTGCCGCGCCGCCACCCTCGCCGGGCTGGACCCGGCACGGCTCGGCGACGCCCGCACCATCGCCGCCGCACTCACCCTCCGCGAACTCGGCCACCAGTGACCATCCGTCCACAATGGAGCGCCGCGAGGAGCGCGCCGGGTGCTGGCCGGTGAAGAAGAACCGGAAACTCCCGATCGTCTGGGCCCGCCCCACGGCCAAGCGGTGGCGCGGCCGTTTTCGCCGGCGCCACCGCGTGGCTGCTTTCAGCAGGACAGGCCGCTCCCGGAGAGCGGGTCCCGCCCGCGGGTACGGGATAGGCTCAGACGAGCAGGACCCGGCGCCCCCGCGTGTGTCCCGCCTGGCTGTCCGCGTGCGCCGCCGCGGCCTCGGCGAGCGGGTACGACTGGCCGACCGGGATGTGGAGCTTCCCGCGTGAAATGAGGTCGACGGCTTCGGCGAGCGCTTCGGGCATGTTGCCGCCGACGCCGGCGAATCGGATACCCAGCATCGGCGCCTCGAGGTCGGCGATGGTGATCACCTTGTCCGGGTCCCCGGTCAGGTCGAGGAGCCCGCGGATGACGCCTTTGCCGTTGAGATCCAGAGCGGCGTCGACCTGGCCGAGCTGACGTACCCGCTCGACCCAGCCCGGGCCGTAGGTGGTGGCGAGGGCGCCGAGGCCGCGTACGTAGTCCTGGTTCGCGGCCCCGGCGGTGCCGATCACCGTGATTCCCCGGTCGCGGGCGATCTGCAGCACCGCCGACCCGACTCCGCCGGCCGCTCCGCTGACCAGCAGCGTCTGTCCGGGCTGGACGCCGACCATGCGGATGATCCGAAGCGCGGTCTCGACCACCGACGGGTATCCGGCCGCTTCGGCGAAGGTCAACCCGCCGGGTAGGCGTGCCCAGGAGGAGAGGACGGCGAACTCGGCGTAGGTGCTCGAGCCCCGGCCGAACACGGAGTCGCCGACCTCGATACCGGTGACGCCGTCGCCTACCTCGTCCACCACGCCCGAAGCGTCCTGGCCGACGCCGGCGGGCAGCGGGATCGGGCGGATCCGCTGGAACTGGCCCTCGCGAACCCGCCAATCGTGCGGGTTCACGCCGACCGCCCGCACGGCGACGCGTATCTGGCCAGGGCCGGCGTGGGGCTCGGCTACCTCTGTCAGTTCCAGGACGTCCGGACCGCCGTACTCGGCGAAGCGCATTGCTTTCATGGTTCTACCTTAAGACTAACGGTTAGTGTTTTGTAACTGCATCTATCATGGAACTGATAGCGCATGAGGGATCGGCTCAGACGCTGAGCCGGGCGGCGTCGGCCTCGGTGACGGAGACCTCCAGCGCGGCCGGATGCAGCTCGATCGTTTCGGGGGCACCGTCGACGAGGTCGAGCAGCCGGGGCAGGTATCGGGTCAGCACACCGGTGTTGTGGGCGTCGAGGGCGGCACGCGAGGGGTACTTTTCGACCACGGTCACCCGCAGCGGGTCGGAGTCCGGCTCGACGTAGAAGGCGTAGCGCAGCGTGTCGGGTTCGCCGCGCAGTACTTCGGGGACCAGTTCGGAGAACAGCGCGAGCATCTCGGGGCCGCGCCCCGGCTTGGCCTGGAGACGGGCGATGACGACGATCTCGGGCAACGGGGGCTCCTCGCGGTAGTGGTGGTGGGTGCTCATGCGCCGAGTACCGGCAGGTGCAGCGAAGAGGGCGCCGGTCCGCCGTGGTGCACGGTGTGCTGTGCGGTGACCGCCTCGTCGAGGGTGCCGAACTCCGGAACGGCGCGGGTGTGCAGATTGCGGCTGTAGCGGGGGAAGCTGAACCCGGCGATCTGCACCCGGATGCGGTGGCCGCGGCGGAACCGGTGCGCGACGTCGTGCAGGGTGACCGTGACGCGGCTGGGCTCTTCGGGGTCGAGCCAGTCGGTGTCGCCGCCGTTGCGGTAGCGGGCGCGCTGCGCGCCTTCGGCGACGTTGAGGGCGAAGCCGCCGGGTTCGACGTCCACGAGGGTGACGCACAGGTCCGCGTCCGGCGCGGTGCTGGTGACGAACGCGACCAGCTCGGGCTGTCCGGCGATCGTCACGTCCTCGGCCAGTGGAGCGCTCGTGTAGACGAGCAGGTCGCTGCGCCCGTCGACCGCGCGCTGATCCTGGATGCCTCCTGGCGCCGCGGCGGGTTCACCCTCGAACATGATCACGCCGCCGTGGGTGGGGAAGGGGTCGTGCGGGTCGGCGGTGAACGTGTCGGAGCCCGCGGTCGTGATGTGTTCTTCCGTGTGCGTCAGCAAGCCGTCGCCGTCCGCCGTCCGCGCGTCGCCGCCGGAGGAGAGTGCCCACTGCTCGACGGTCGCCGCGGGTGGCCACGCGGGGGCGTGAGCCCAGGTGTCCGACCCGCCGACGAAGTAGGCGACCGGTCCGGGGCCGGACAGGTACGGCGCGGCCGCGGGGTAGGCCGAGCCGTCTCCGCCGCGCAGGTGGCGGTCGAAGAACGCGGCGAGCACCGGGCTCCAGGTCGGCACGCCGGCCGCGGCGTTGGGCAGTACCCGCGCACCGACGTCGCCGAACGCGCTGTAGGTGCTCATGTGGGTCCACGGCCCGGCGATCATGCTCGCCCGCTCGTTGCCCGCCAGCCGGGTGGCCAGCCGGAACTGGGTGGGGCTGGTGAAGTCCCGGTATCCGGTGACCTGCAGGAACGGGATGGTGATCCGCTCGGGCTCGGTGAGCAGGGTGGGCCGGTCCCAGAACGGGTCGTGCGGTGACCGCAGCCAGTCCGTCCAAAAGGGAGCGACCCGGGGATCGTCGAGCGGGGCGATGCCGGTCAGGGGCAGCTGGCCCACGGTGGCGCGGCGGTCGGCGAAGGCCTCGCTCAACTGCTTGAGCGCGCGCTCCTGTTCGGCCGTGCTCAGCGAGGTGTGGTCGAGGCCCTCCAGGGCCATGCCGAGTCCGTACAGGGTCAGGAAGCCCAGTTCGAACGGCCCGCCAGGGCGGGCGGTGTGGGCCATGTCGGCGGTGCCGATCAGCGCGACCGCCGCCTTGAGGCGTGGATTGCGGGCGGCGACGGCCTGCAGCACGGTCATGCCGAGGTAGGACGAGCCGTAGATCCCGACGTTGCCGTCGCTCCAGGGCTGTGCCGCGGCCCAGTCGACCGCGTCGGAGGAGTCGTTGTACTCCTGGGTGATGAAGCCGAACTCGCCGCCGGACCCGAACCGGCCGCGGGTGTCCTGCACGAGCACCGCGAAGCCCTGCCGGGCCAGCCACACCGGGTCGGCCACCAGCGACGAGACCCGGAAGACACCCGCGCGGTCGTAGGGGGTTCGGTGCAGCAGCACCGGCCAGCGGCCGTCCTCGTCCGGGCGGTACAGGTCGCCGGTGAGCGTGACGCCGTCCCGGGTCGTCATCTCGATGCCGGCGTCGATGCGGGGTTGGTACATGTTCGCTCCTCCAAGGGAAACAAGGGAAACTCTGCCGTCGAGCCGTGCCGGCCGGGTGGGAGCGCGTCGGCCGTCGTCACGGGCCGGGTCCGGGGGGCCTGACGGGACCGAACGTAGCACTAACGGTTAGCTCATAGCAACGGTTAGGGTTTTGTGTCTGATAGCATCAGCGGGTGACCGCACCGACCGGACGCCGCGAGCGCAAGAAGGCCGCGACTCGTCAGAAGATCGCCGAGACCGCCCTCCGGCTGTTTCTGGAACGCGGATACGACGCGGTGGGTATCCGCGACGTGGCCGCCGAGGCCGACGTGGCCGTCACCACCGTCTTCTCCCACTTCGCCTCGAAGGAGGCTCTGGTTTTCGAGCAGGACCAGGACTTCGAGCACCGCCTCACCCAGGCGGTCTCCGACCGGGCGCCGGACGAGCCGCTCATTCCCGTGCTGCGCCAGGAGATCCTGGCGATGGTGCGGCATTGCACGGGCGACGGCGCGGCGCCGCTCTGGCGCATGATCGAGGGCTCGCCTGCCTTGCGGCAGTACGAGGAGTCGATGCGGTTGCGTCATGCGGAGTCACTGGCCGCGGCCATCGCCGCCGATCCCGGTCTGCCCCAGAGCACCACCGCCTGCCGCACGATCGCGAGGTTCGTGATCGACGCCTACTCGGTAGCTCGCGAGGCGGCCGACCCGGATGCCACGGTCGACGAGATCTTCCCGATGATCGAGGCGGCCTGGGCCGTCACTCGCCGTTCGTGACCTTGGCGGGAAACGGTTCCTCCAGGTGCTGTCACGGCGGCGCGGCCGGGCCGCCACCACGGCGTGAGCACGACGGTGCGTGGTTCAGCCGAACCGGTTCGGGTCGGTGAACCCCAGCGCGCACACCGGATCCCGGCCGAGCACCAGATCGGCGAGCACGTCACCGATGCCCGTGGCGTGCTTCGCCCCGTGCGCGTTGCAACCGCCCGCGATCACCAGGCGAGGGTCGCGGCGTGGCCGTCCGAGCACGAACTGCCCGTCCGGCGTCCGGCTGAACATGCACACCGCGACCTTCGCCGGTACGGGGTCCAGCCCTGGCAGCACTTCGGGCAGCAGGGGAGTGAGCGCCTGCCAGTCCGAGGCGGACACCGAGCGATCCTCGCCGTCCAGGTCGAAGGGGCGCGGATCGTCCCCGCCGTCCTCCAGCCCGAGCTTGACCTCGTGTTCGCCTTCCCTGCCGTTGCCCCAGAGGACGCGGCCGTCGTCGAGCTGCCGCATGAACACCGGGAACCGGTGCAGCGCGAACGGCTCCCGGTCGCCGTCCGGGGCGAACCAGTTGATCGGCATCCGGATGGCGTCCAGTGGCAGACCGGGAACCAGGGTGGGCAGCCACGCGCCTGCCGTGACCACCACCTGACCGGTCCGGAACGTCCTGGCCGGTGTGTGCACCAGGACGCCACCGGGGATCAGCTCGATGCCGGTGACCGTGGTGTGCGGATGGATGCGCGCGCCACCGGCCTCGGCCAGCCGGACGGCGGCGCGGACCGCGGCCTCCGGGCGGAGGATGCCTGCCGAGGGTTCCCACACTCCGATGTGGTCCGGGTGCAGGCCGGTGTGCTGCGGGTACCGTGCCCGCAGGTCGGCGGCGGCGAGCCGTTCGACGTCGACACCGTGCTCGGCCGCGGCGCGCAGGGTCCCACCGACCGTCTTCCCGTCCTCCGGGCCGATCAGCAGGCCGCCGACCGGATGGAAAAGATGGCTGCCCGCAGTGGTTTCCAGTTCCCGCCACAACGCGAGCGAGCGTCTGGCCAGCGGCACCAGGCCGGGGTGTTCCAGGCAGGTGATGCGAAACATCCGGCTGCCGCCGTGGGACGAGCCGAACGCGTGGCCGATCCCGTGCCGTTCGACGCCGATCACGTCGACGCCACGCTGACGCAGCCGCCACAGCGCGGCCGAACCCCATGCGCCGAGCCCGATCACCAGCACGTCGGCATCCTGCCGGGTCATCCGCGCCGTCCTTCCGTTGCCGGCTCAGGGCACTACCCGGCCTGCCTGCCGGCGATTCCCCAGTGCGACGCCGGGATTCCTTCCAGTACCACCCAGGTCTGCTCACGGGCGTCCGGGCCGAGCGCGGCGCCCACCGCTTCGGTGAGCCGCTCGATCAGTGTCCGCTCGGTGTCCTCGGTCAGCCTGCCTTCCAGCAGCTTGACGGTGATCAGCGGCATGGGATCCTCCTTGGCCGGCGGGACGGACGTGGCACGGAACCGGCGAGCTCCCGCAGGCTGTCGTCCAGCACGTCCAGCAGGTAGCGCACCTGGTCGTCGGTGAGCTCCGGGTGGCACGGCAGGTTCACGTGCTGCTCGAACCAGAGACGCTCGGCGACCGGGCACTCGCCGTCGCCGTGCCCTCGGTGCCGCCACTCCGGAGTGAGGTGCAGCGGGAAGTACCGGAGCTGGATCTCCACTCCGCGCCGGTCGAGTACCCGGATCAGTTCGTCCCGGATCTCCCTCTCCGCGACGAAGAACGTGTAGAGGTGACAGGCGTGCCGGACACCACCGGGGGTGGTGGGCACCCGGACGAACGGGTACCCGCCGAGCACGTCGTCGATCCGGGCCGCGATGGCCCGGCGCCGCTCGACCAGCGCGTCGAGCTTGTCCAGCTGGGCGAGGCCCACCGCGGCCGCCGCCTCGGACAGGGTCGCGTTGGTGCCCGCCCGGCGGATACCGGTGCAGGAATGCCGGTAGACGTCGGCGGAGTACTTCATCCACGGCAACGCGACCGGGGGGTCGGCAGGCCAGGGGGCGGAGCTGAACGTGCCGTCGATCTCGTTGGAGCGTAGCCGTTCGAGCCGTTCCGCCCAGTCCTCCCGGTGACAGGTGATCATGCCGCCTTCGCCGAGAGTGGTGATGTTCTTGGAGCTGTGGAAGCTGAAACAGCCGAGGTCGCCGAGTGCGCCCGGACGCCGGGCGTGGTAGGCGGCGCCGAGCGCGTGCGCGCAGTCCTCGACCACGGTGATGCCCCGCGGCCGCGCCAGCGCCATGATCTCGTCCATCCGCGCCGGGTACCCGCCGAAATGCACCAGCAGGATTGCCTTGGTGCGGCGGGAAAGGAGCGGACGCAGCGCGTCCGGGTCGAGGTTCAGCGAAACCGGGTCGATATCGCAGAACCGGACGTCGACGTCGTAGTCCAGCAGCGGCTGAATGGTGCCCTGGTAGGTCTGCGGGGTCACCACGACCTCGTCGCCCGGTTCCAGGTCGAGCAGGTGGATGGCGAGCTCCAGCGCGACGGTACCGCTGGTCACCGACACCGCGTGCCTGCTTCCGATGTGCGCGCGGAACCGCTCCTCGAACCGGGTCCGCCAGCCGCCCTGCGACAGCGGATCACCGGACTGGACGACCTCGGTGAGCGCGGCCAGGTCGGTGTGGTCGAGCACGCTGCCCCGGCGAGCCCAGGGTACCCGGTACCGGGAGTCCACTGTGGACTGTGGCGTCACCACGGGAAACGCCAGGCGGCACAGCGGGACTTCCTGGTGCGGTTCGGCTTCGCGCGTCTCGCCGTGGACGCTCGAGCCGGTCCGGACCCCGCTCGGGGCCGGCTGGGTGACCGTTGCCGCACAACGAACTCCTCGGGACGGGGCCGGAAGGTGCCGGCCGGACGAAACTCCTGCGGAAACCGGGCTCAGTGGCTACCGGCCTTGGCGGTCAGCCTGGCCGCCAGCGCCTTCTTGTCGATCTTGCCGAGACCGGTGAGCGGGAACGAGTCCACGACCTCGATCCGGTCCGGCAGCTTGAACTCCGCGAGCCCCCTGGCGAGCAGGAACCTGGTGATCTCGGCCAGGGTCGGTGCGGTGTTCGCCGCGATCAGGTAGGCATGGGTTCGCTCGCCGAGCACCTCGTCGGGGGTGGCGACCACCGAGGCCTGGCGGATGCCGGGGTGCGCCATCAGGTGGGCCTCGACCTCCGGCGCGGACACCTTGTCGCCGCCCCGGATGATGACGTCCTTGCTCCGGCCCTCGACCACGATGTTGCCGTCCTCGGTGCGGCGAACCAGGTCGCCGGTGCGGTAGAAGCCGTCTTCGGTGAACGCGATGGCGTTGTGTTCCGGCGCGCGGTAGTACCCGCGCAGGGTGTACGGCCCCTTGGTCAGCAGCTCGCCGACCTCGCCGGTCGGCACCTCCCGGTCCGCGGAGTCGACCACGCGCAGTTCGTCGGCGGGGGAAAGGGGGCTGCCCTGCACGGTGAGCACCGTCTCGGGGGAGTCGTCCCGGCGCGTCATGCACAGCAGTCCCTCGGCCATGCCGAACACCTGCTGCAGCCGGCAGCCGAAGGCGGGTTCGATCCGGGCCGCGACCGAGGTGTGCAGTTTGGCACTGCCGATCTGCAGCAACTCCAGGCTGGACAGGTCATGTGCGGTCCACTCCACGGCTTCCAGCCACAGGTGCGCGATGGACGGCACGATCGAGGTGAACGTCGGCCGTTCGCGCTCCAGCAGGGCGAAGCACTCGTCCGGGCTCGGGCTGCTCGCCATGATCACGGTGCCACCGGCGACGAAGGTGCCGATGATGCCGGGGCAGCCCCAGGGGAAGTTGAACTCCACCGGGAGCACCGTCAGGTAGCGGGAGCCGGTGTCCAGCTCACAGGCCTGTGCCGAAACCCTTGCCTGGTACAGATAGTCGTCGTGGGTGCGGGGGATCAGCTTGGGCAGCGCCGTGGTTCCGCCCGACAGCAGGAAGAACGCCACGTCCGCCGGGTCGGGGCCGGGGAGGGTGACCGGGTCGGCGTCGAGCCCGGAAAGCGCGGTGAACTCCTCGGCGGCACCGGCAACGATGACGTGCCGGAGCGAGTGCACCGACGCGCGTACGTCCCTGGCCAGGGCACGGTAGTCGAAGCCGTTGTGGGTGTCCGCGATGAAGTAGGCGACCGCGTCGGAGTGCGAGCACAGATGCTTGATCTCGTTGCCGCGGTGTGCGGGCAGGGCGAAGACGGGCAGCGCGCCGAGGCGGAACAGGGCGAAGCAGACGACCACGAACTCCGGGATGTTCGGGAGCTGGACGACGACCCGGTCGCGCGGGGCGATACCGAGCCCGCGGAGACCGGCGGCCAGCCGGTCCGCCCGCCGGTCGAGTTCGGCGTAGGTCAGCCGGGTGGTCTCGCCGATCAGCGCCTCCTTGCCGCCGAGGGTGGCCGCGCGCCGGCGCAGCAGATCGCCGAGCAGTTCCCCGCGCCAGTAACCGGCCGCGCGATAGCGTGCGGCGTCCTCGGCGGGGCATGGAACACATCCGTCAAGCATGGTGTGCTTTCCCTACTTTCTGCATCGCGGTGGCGCGGCGTCGCAAAATCGCCCGGCCGGCGTTCACAGTTGCTCGGAGGTGACCGGGAATCGGTAAGACATTGCCTTCGTGCACGGTTTCGGTGAGTGGCATTCGCCCGGAGTCGGCAAGGTATTTCAGATAATGGAATGCCGCTCGGCTGTTCCGGTACCACCGTTTGCGCGCGCGGGTTGCTCCGCTCGGGGCAAGGTTTTGCCTGTGGGCTGGCATTTTTGCAGGTGGTTGCCGGTGGTCGAGTATCGGATCGGCTCTTGTTCGCACACGAAGTCGTGGTTGGCAAAACTGTTGTGCTAACTGGTTGCGAACTGGTTGCGAACTTTTCGACAGGGTCGAACTTGCGGTGCGTGAATCAATTGTGTTAGGCAGGAACGGTAACGGCACCACGACCGATCGTGACTGTTTTCGTGTTCCAGGCCGCGTGCTGCCGCCCGTGTAGTGGGAGACCGAATATGGGGTGTTGTCGTGGATTTCGGTGTCAACCTGTTTCCCGTGCTCAGTCCCGCGGAGAAGAGTGCGAGTGACTACTTCGACGAAAGCCTCGGCATGGTCGGGCTCGCCGAACGGCTCGGCTTCGAACACGTGCAGATCGTCGAACACCATGGTTCGCCCTACGGTGGGTACAGCCCGGACCCGGTGACCTTCCTCGCCGCGGCGGCGCGGAGCACCAGCCGGATCAGGCTGGCCACCGGTGCGGTGATCCCGGCGTTCATCCACCCGGTGAAGCTCGCCGGCAAGCTGGCCATGCTGGACAACCTCTGTCACGGCAGGCTGGACGTCGGGTTCGGCCGGGCCTTCCTGCCCGACGAGTTCGAGCTCTTCGGGGTGCCGATGGCGGAAAGCCACGCGCGGTTCACCGAGGGCATCGAGGCGTGCCGGCGGCTGTGGTCCGAGCAGGACGTGGTCTGGGACGGCCCGTTCCACCGGTTCGGGCCGGTGACCCTGTTGCCGCGTCCGGTGCAGCGGCCGCACCCGCCGATCTTCGTCGCTTCCGCGACCAGCCCGGACACCTGCGCCGCGGCGGGGAAGGCGGGTCACTTCCTGCAGGCCGTCCCTTCGGTGACCACCACCGGGCGATTGCAGGAAATGCTCACCGCCTACCGCGAAGCCCGTGCCGCGGCCGGGCACGACCCGGCCGCCACGCGCATACAGATCAAGTACACCTGCTATCTGTCGGCCGACCGCGCCGAGGCACTGCGCACAGGCGAGACCTACGAACGCAACTACGTCGCCAAGATGGGGGAGGCGATCCGGTCCTGGGCCACCACCCGCAGCGCGCAGTACCCCGGCTACGAGAAGTTCGTGGACAAGGTCGCCGGCTACGACTTCGGCCGCTCCCTGGCCGACGACAAGGTGCTCGCCGGCACCCCGGACGACGTGCGCGGGCAGCTCGACCGCATCGCCGAACGGTTCGGTGACGACGTCACGGTGAGTCTCCAGTTCAACCCCGGATACCTGCCGGTCGGCCAGGCGCGGGCCGCGATGGAGATGTTCGCCCGGCACTTCATGCCGGTCTCGGCGGCCGTGCCGGTGCCGTGATCGCCGTCCGCTCCATCTCCGACCTACGCGAGGGGAACACGTGTCCGCCGGAAACCTTGATCTGGACCTGATCCGCCGGACGGTTGCGGAACTGCTGAACGTCGAGCCGGAAGTGGTCGGCGACGACGACCCGCTCATCGAACTGGGTATGGACTCCGTCAAGCTGATGCGCCTGGTCGGGCGCTGGCAGCGCGGCGGTGTGCCGGTCACCTTCAGAGAGCTGATCGAGCGGCGCACCATCGGCGGGTGGTGGGAGCTGCTCGCCGGGCGCCGGCCCGAGGAGGTCGCCCCACCGGCCACGGAACCGGTCGTCGAGCCGGGCGCACCGTTCTCGCTGACCGGGGTGCAACAGGCGTACTGGATCGGCCGTGGCGACGAGCAGCCGCTGGGCGGCGTCGGCTGTCACGCCTACATGGAGTTCGACACGTCTGCGATCGACCCCGTCCGGTTGGAAACGGCGGTACGCCGGTTGACCGAGCGGCACGGGATGCTGCGCGCGGTGTTTCTCCCGGGTGGCTACCAGCAGATCCTGCCGGAGAGCCGGTGGCAGGGACTGACCGTGCACGACCTGCGTGAGCTCGGTCCGCAGCGGACGGCGGCGCGACTGGAGCAGGTTCGTGACCGGTTGTCCCACCGGCGGCTGGCGGTGGAGTCCGGCCAGGTCTTCGACGTCCAGCTGGCGTTGCTGCCGGGCGCGGCCTGCCGGCTGTACGTCAGCATCGATCTGCTCGTCGCCGACGTGCTCAGCCTCCAGGTGTTCCTGCGGGACCTGGCGCGCTACCACGCCGATCCGGGCGCCACGCCGGCGCCCATCGACTACAGCCTGCCGCGGTATCTCGCCGAGCAGCAGGCGCTTCCGGCGGCGACCAGGGAACAGGCCGAGGAGTACTGGCGGCGGCGCGTCGCCGGGCTGCCGTCCGGGCCGCGGCTGCCACTGGCCGTCGACCCGGACACCGTGCGGCGGCCCCGGTTCACCCGCCGGGAGTTCCGGTTGTCCCCGGCGGATCTGGATCGCCTGCGCCGGCACGCGATCCGGCATGACGTGACGCTGGCTTCGGTGCTCGCCACCGCCTACGCCGAGGTGCTCGGCGCGTGGAGCGAGCAACCGCGGTTCCTGCTCAACGTCCCGCTGTTCGACCGCCAGGACACCCATCCGTCCATTCCGGACATGATCGCCGACTTCACCAGCCTGGTGCTGCTGGAGATCGATACCGGATCCGAGGAGTCCTTCAGCGAGCGGGTGCGTGGCGTGCAGTCCCAGCTGCACCAGGATCTGGCTCACGCGGGCTATTCCGGTGTCGAGGTGCTGCGTGAGATGGCCAGAGTGGACAGTGGGCAGGCGAGAACCGCACCGGTCGTTTTCGCCAGCAACCTCGGCGACGACTTCCTCGGACCCGAGTTCCGCGCCGAGTTCGGCGACCTGAGCTGGATGATCTCGCAGACGCCCCAGGTCTGGCTCGACCACCAGATCTATCCGATGGCGGGCGGGCTGCTGCTGAACTGGGACGCGGTGGAGCAGTTGTTCCCGCCCGGTGTGCTGGACGCGATGTTCGACGTCTACCGCCGGGTGATCCACTGGCTCTGCGACGGAGACTGGTCGGCACCGGCGCCGGTCGCCTTGCCGGAGGCGCAACGGACGGTGCGGGCCACGGTGAACACCACCGCCGCGCCGGAGAGCGAAGCCTTGCTGCACGAGGGTTTTTTCGCCATGGCGAAGTCCGATCCCGGTCGCACCGCGCTGCTGTTCGGCGATACCGGGCGGATGAGCTACGGCGAGCTGGCCCGGCGCGCGCTGAGTGTCGCCGGACGGTTGCGCCGGCACGGTCTCACCGGCCGCGACCCGGTCGTGGTCACGCTGCCGAAGGGACCCGACCAGATCACCGCCGTACTCGGGGTGCTCGCCGCCGGTGGGCACTACGTGCCGATCGGGGTGGACCAGCCACCGGCGCGGCGGGACCGGATTCGCGGCCGCGCCGGAGCCAGGCTGGTACTGACGAGCGAGGCCGGGCGGGCGGGCACGACATGGCCAGCCGGAGTCGAGGTGCTGACCGTTGACCAGGCGATGACCGAGGAACCCCTTGCCGGGCCGGTTTCCGTACCACGGACCGATCCGGCGTACGTGATCTTCACTTCCGGCTCGACCGGCGAGCCCAAAGGCGTGCAGATCAGCCACCGGGCCGCGGTCAACACGGTGACCGACATCAACGAGCGGAACCAGGTCGGCCCGGCGGACCGGGTGCTCGCGGTGTCCGCATTGGACTTCGACCTGTCCGTGTACGACATCTTCGGTCTGCTCACCGCCGGCGGGGCACTGGTGCTGGTCGAAGAGGAGAACCGGCGGGAGGCGCGACGCTGGCACGAACTGGTCGAGCGGCACGGGGTGAGTGTGTGGAACTCGGTTCCCGCGTTGCTGGACATGCTGCTGGTGGCCGCGACCGGCCGGGAGCTGCCGGGTCTCCGGCTGGTGCTGCTGTCCGGGGACTGGATCGGGCTGGACCTGCCCGGCAGGCTGGCTGCCCAGACCGGCGGCCGCGGCAGGCTGATCGCGATGGGTGGCGCGACCGAGGCCGCGATCTGGTCCAACGCCTACGAGGTGGGCGAGGTTCCGTCGCGGTGGCGATCCATCCCGTATGGATTTCCGTTGCGCAACCAGCGATATCGGGTGGTGGACACCCAGGGCAGGGATCGGCCGGACTGGGTGGCGGGCGAGTTGTGGATCGGCGGCACCGGGGTGGCCGACGGCTACCGGGGTGACCCCGGGCTGACCGCCGCCCGATTCGTCGAGTACCAGGGGGATCGCTGGTACCGCACCGGCGATCTCGGCCGGTACTGGCCGGACGGCACCCTGGAGTTCCTCGGCCGGGCCGACCACCAGGTCAAGATCGGCGGGCACCGGATCGAGCTCGGGGAGGTCGAAACCGCGCTGGCCGCGCATCCCGAGGTACGGCACGCGGTGGTGGTCGTGGTGGGGCAGCGGGCGAAGCGGCTCGCGGCGGCGGTGGTGCCGCGTGGCGGCGCCGCCGGTGGTCCGGCCGGTCTCGTGGACTGGCTCGCCGACCGGCTTCCGGGCTACATGATCCCGGACACCGTGCTCACGCTGGACGAGCTTCCGTTGAGTGGCAACGGAAAGGTGGACCGGTCCGCGGTGGGGCAGCTGCTCGCCGGTGTGGGAGAACAGCGGCCGGACGCCAGCGGGCCACTGGACGGCCCGGTGGAGAAGGAGCTGGCCGGGCTGTGGGCGGAGCTACTCGGCGTACCGGGTGTCGGGCGGGACGAAGACTTCTTCCGGCTCGGCGGGAACAGCCTGCTCGCCACCAGGCTGGTGGACGGGATCGGCCGCCGGTTCGGCATCCGGGTCTCGCTGCGCGAACTGTTCGGGAGCCCCACTGTCGGCCTGCTCGCCACCCTGCTCGAGCGGCAGCTCGCCGAACTCGAAACCCAGGGACTTGAGGACGGAGAACTGTAGATGATCGGCGACCTGATCGCGGAGCTGACCGCCGCCGGGGTCACCCTGTGGACCGAGGACGGACGGCTTCGTTTCCGCGCGCCACGCGGATATCTGACGGCACAACGGCTGGACCGGTTGCGGGAGCACAAACAAGCCATTCTCGAGCACCTGCGCCAAACCGAGGCGAGTTCCTCGATCACGCCCGACCCCGGTGCGCGGCACGAGCCCTTCCCACTGACCGACGTGCAGTCGGCCTACCTGCTCGGCCGCAGTGACGCCTTCGACTACGGAGCCGTTGCCTGCCACGGCTATCTGGAATTCGCCTTCGCCGAGCTGGATCCGGTCCGGCTGGAGCCGGTGTGGCGGGACATGATCGCCCGGCACGACATGCTCCGCGCGGTGGTCTCCCCGGAGGGCTACCAGCGAGTGCTGGCCGAGGTCCCGGCCTACCGGATCGAGGTCGAGGATCAGCGTGGCGAGCCGCCTGCCGGGGTCCAGCGGGCGATCGAGGCGACCAGGCAGCGGTGGTCGCACCGGGTCCGCCGCACCGACGAGTGGCCGCTGATCGACCTGCTGGTGACCAGGACCGACCGGCAGGACATCCTGCATGTCTCGGTGGATCTGCTGGTCTGCGACTACTTCAGCGTCCAGTTGCTGTTCGCCGAGCTGGCCAGGCGGTACGCCGGTGAGGACGTGGGCCAGGATCCGGAACCGACCTTCCGGGACTACGTGCTCGCCGAGCGCGGGCTGCGGGACAGCGCCGGTTACCGGGCGGACCGGGACTACTGGTGGCAGCGGATCGACCGGCTGCCGCCCGGGCCCGAGCTGCCCGTGCTGGAGCGCTCGGCGACCGACTCGCCACCGAGGTTCGCCCGCTGGGAGACCCGGTTGTCGAAGGCGGAGTGGGGCGAGCTCGGCCGGCAGGCCGCGGCACACGGGATCACCGTGTCCACCGCGGTGCTGGCCGCCTACGCCGAGGTGATCGGCCGCTGGAGCAGGCGATCGGCGTACACCCTCAATCTCACCCTGCTCAACCGGCTCCCGCTGCACCCGGACGTCGACCGGTTGATCGGGGACTTCAGCTCGGTGACCCTGCTGCCGGTGGACACCGCCGGCGGCGCACCGCTCGGCGAGCGGGCGCGGGCCATGCAGGCACAGCTCTGGTCCGATATGGACCATCGGTCGTGTTCCGGGGTGGAGGTGCTGCGGGAGCTCGGCAGGCGGCGTGGCCGGGACGCCGCGCTGCTGCCGGTCGCCTTCACCAGCACCCTCGGCGTCGGAGCCGAAAGCGGGGACGGCACCGGGCCGGCCGGCTTGATGCCCGGCGCGGAGCTGGTCTACGGCATCAGCCAGACACCGCAGGTGTGGATCGACTGCCAGGTGATGGAGGGCAAGGAAGAGCTGCTGGTCAACTGGGACGTGCGGGAAGGGGTGTTCCCGGACGGGCTGGTCGAGCCCGCGTTCGCCGCGTTCACCACGCTGCTGCACGAACTCGCCGCCGGGGACGACGCGTGGACGAGCAACGATCCGGTCCGGCTCCCCGCCGCACAGCTGGCCGTCCGCCAGGCGGTCAACGGGACCGCCGGGCCGTTGCCGGACGGGCTGCTCCACCACGAGGTCGTCGCCACGGCCCTGCGTACCCCTGATCGGACGGCGGTGCGCAGCACGCGGCGTGCCCTGACCTACCGGGAGCTGCTGGACCGTGCCGGCGCGGTCGCCGACGAGCTGTCCTCGGCGGGCTGCGAGCGGGGCGAGCTGGTGGCCGTGGTGATGGACAAGGGCTGGGAACAGGTGGTCGGCGTGTTCGGCGTGCTGCTCGCCGGAGCGGCCTATCTGCCGATCGACACCAACCAGCCGCCGGCCCGCCGCGACGCCATTCTGCTCGACGCCGGGGTTCGCCGGGTGCTCACCCAGCCGTGGCTGGCCGGCTCGCTCGGGTTGCCGGACGGTGTCCGGCATCTGACCGTCGAGGCGGAAGATCCGCCGGAACACCGGGTGCGCGCGGTTCCGGAACAGGCGGGGCCGGACGACCTCGCCTACGTGATCTACACGTCGGGTTCGACCGGACGGCCCAAGGGCGTCATGATCACGCATCGGGCCGCGCGCAACACCATCGACGACATCAACCGCCGGTTCGGCGTCGGCGACGGCGACCGGGTACTCGGTCTCGCCAACCTCGGTTTCGACCTGTCCGTCTACGACCTGTTCGGCCCGCTCGCCGTGGGCGGCTCCCTGGTCCTGCCGTCGGCCGGCCGCCGGGGCGACCCGTCGCACTGGGCGGAGACGATCGACGAGCACGGCGTCACGCTGTGGAATTCGGTGCCCGCTCAGCTGCACATGCTCGGCCAGTACCTGGATTCCGGCCACCCGGCCGAAGGCGGTGGTGGTGTCCTGCCCACCCTGCGGCTGGCGTTGCTGTCCGGGGACTGGATCCCGGTCGGCCTGCCGGATGCGATGCGCCGCCGGCTGCCGGGGCTGAGCCTGGTCAGCCTCGGTGGCGCGACCGAGGCGTCGATCTGGTCGATCCACTACCCGATCGGCCAGGTCGACCCGGCATGGCGCAGCATCCCCTACGGCACTCCGCTGACCAACCAGAGCTTCCACGTACTGGACGAGGCCATGCGGCCGTGCCCGGATCTGGTGCCCGGCAACCTCTACATCGGCGGAGCCGGTGTCGCGTCGGGCTACCTGGGTGACGAGGAGAAGACCGGGGAACGGTTCGTGACCCATCCGGTCACCGGGGAGCGGCTGTACTCGACCGGCGACGTCGGCCGCTACCTGCCCGACGGTGTCATCGAATTCCTTGGCAGGGAAGACTTCCAGGTCAAGGTGCGCGGCCACCGGATCGAGCTGGCCGAGATCTCCTCGGTGCTGGCCGAGCATCCCGCCATCGCCTCGGCCGAGGTGCTGGTGGACGGGAGCGACGCGCTGGATCGTCAGTTGGTCGCCTTTGCCGAGACCGCGCGGAACCCGGAGACCACGCACGCCGTTCCGGATCTGAGGGCGGTGGCGGAGGCGGCAGGCGCGGAGCTGAGCACCCGCGTCGACGGCGAGGCGCTCACCGAAATCTCCGGGCTGGTGGAGCGGGTCGCGCTGGCTTCGATGGCCGACGCGCTGTGGCAGGCCGGGCTGTTCAGCGACCCCGGCGTGGTACACGGGCTACCGGAGATCCTGACCGCGACCGGAGCGGCCGAGCGTAACCACCGGCTGATCCGGCGCTGGCTGAAGGCGTTGTCGAAGGAGGGCATGCTCGAGCGGGTCCCGGCGGGCTACCGCGATCTGCGGGCGCCCTCCCGTGCCGCCATCGAGGCGATGTGGCGGCGGATCGACGAACTGGAGCCGGTGGTCGACTGGGGCGTCGAGCTGTTGCGGTATCTGCGGGTCGCCGAGCAGAACCTGCCGGAGCTGATTCGCGACGAACTCGACCCGTTGAGCCTGCTGTTCCCCGAGGGCAGGCTGGAGGTCGCCGAAGCGGCGTACCGGGAAAACCTGATCAGCGGCTACCTGAACCGGGTCGTGGTGCACACCGTCCGCCGGATCGCCGAGGGACGGAGAGGTGGCGCTCCGCTGCGGGTGCTGGAGATCGGCGCCGGCGTCGGCGGCACCAGCAACGACCTGATCCCCGCGCTCACCGAGTTCGACGCCGACTACCTGTTCACCGACCTGTCCCAGTTCTTCCTGAACGAGGCAAGGCAACGGTTCGCCGAACAGCCGTGGGTGCGCTACGGGTTGTTCGACCTCAACGAGCCGTATCGGAATCAAGGGGTCGCGCCCAACTCGGTGGACGTCGTCCTGTGTGCCAACGTGCTGCACAACTCCAAGCATGCCGGGAAGGTACTGGCCCGGTTCCACGAACTGCTCGCGCCGGGTGGCTGGCTGGTGTTCATCGAGGCGACCAGGGACACCTACCACGCGATGGCCTCGATGGAATTCAAGGAGGGCCTGACCGACTTCGTGGATTTCCGGGCGGAGCAGGACACCACCTTCATCGGCCGCGAGCAGTGGCTGGAACTGCTGACCGAGGCCGGCGCGGAACCCGCCTTCTGCCTGCCGGCGCCGGACGACCCGTTGTCCCGGATCGGCCAGCACGTCTTTGCCGCACAGGTGAAAACCGGACGGATGCCGGTGACCGCGGCCGAGCTGACCGGACATCTCGACGAGCGGCTTCCCGACTACATGGTGCCAGCCGAGATCCAGGTGGTCGACTCGATTCCGTTGAGCGACAACGGAAAGGTCGATCGCCGGGCCCTCGCGGACTGGCTGCCGAAACACGTGGCGCGACAGCGGCCGGCCGGTGGCACCGCCCCGGTGGGCGCCAGGGAACGCGCGCTGGCCGAGGTGTGGTCGGAGGTGCTCCAGGTCCCCCAGGTGGGCCGGGACGAGAACTTCTTCGCACTGGGCGGCGACTCGCTCCTGGTCGCGCAGCTGATCGGGCGGGTTCGGGAGCGGTTGCCGGAAGCGGCCGGGCGCAAGTGGGACAACCTGCTGCGGCAGATGCTCAACCAGCCGACCATCGCCGCCACCGCGGCGTACCTGAGCCGTGGTTCCGGCCAGGACGCGACCACGACGGGCTCGCTGATCCGGATCAACGACGTCGCCGGCGGCACGGCGATGGTGTTCGTGCACGACGGTGCCGGCACCATCGCGCCGTACCGGGCGCTGCTCGACGCGCTCGGCGACCACGGCCCGAGCCTGGGGCTGGCCCTGGCCGACATAGAGCCGTTCCTCGCCGCCGACCCCGGCGATCTGATCAAGCGACTGGCCGGCGATTACGCCACCGAGTTGCTGGCAGCGGGACACGACAAGGTGCGCGTCGTCGGCTACTGCATGGGCGGGCTGCTGGCGACCGAGCTGGCGAGCGAGCTGACCGAACAGGGTGCCACCGTCGAGAATCTCACGGTGATCAGCAGCTACCGGGTGCCGTTCCTGGTGGAAGACGATCTGCTCGCCGAGTACATCTTCGCCAGGGTGATGCGGGCCGACCCGGTCGCACTCGGTTATCCGGCCGACGAGGTCGCCATGCGGCAGACCATCGCGGCGGTGCTGGCGAAGACCCCCGGCAGGGTACCGGCCGGGTCACTGGCCGAAGTACCGGAAACCGGCGAAGTGGCCGAAGCGGTCCGTGCCTTCCGCCGGCTCGCCGGGCGGGAGCAGTCCGAACGGCTGGCCGCGATCGGCGCCACGATGCGTTACGCGGGCTCGGAACTCGGCTCGGCGGAACGCGTCCGCGATCAGTACCGGGTGCTCAAGCACAGCCTGACCGCGGTCGCCCGGCACGACGCCACTCCCTACCGGGGACCGGTGACCTTCATCCGGCAGCTGGGCGAAACCCAGGTCCTGCCGGGCATGCGCAAGGACATGAGCACCTACTGGGAGCAGCTCTGCCTCGGCGAACTCCGCGTCGTCGATGTGCCCGGTGACCACTTCAGCTGCCTGCACCCGCCGAACGTCAGCTCGGTGTTCACCGCGTTGACCACCGACCGGGGGACCGGGCGGACGGTCGGGGCGCCATGACCCCGGGCCCGCTGGTCGGCCTGGTCGGCGGTTATGGCGCGGTGGGGCGAGCGGCGGCCGAAGCGCTCGCAGGGGGAGGACCGGGCCGGTCCGGCCCCATCCGGCTCCGGGTGGGCGGGCGCAGAGCCGACGTGGCACGGCGATTCGTGGACACCGTGCTGGCAGGCGAAGGAGAGGCTGTCCCGGTCGACGTGTTCGACCAGGACAGCGTGGCCCGGTTCTGCGCCGGCTGCGCGGTCGTGCTGAACTGCGCCGGCCCGTCCTACCGGGTGCTCGACCGGGTGGCGGGCCCGGCATTGACGGCAGGCGCGGACTACGTCGACGTCGGTGGCGACGATCCGCTGCACGAAAAACTCACCGGCCGGGTGCCGGGCGGGCGGCGCGCGCTGCTGTCCGCCGGGATGCTGCCCGGCCTGTCCGCTCTGCTGCCCAAGGTCCTGGCCACCCGGTTCGAAGAAGCCACCGGGCTGACCGGCTACTTCGGCGGAATCGGGCGGTTCACGCGCAGCGCGGCGGAGGACTTCCTGCTCAGCCTCGGCAACGGGTACGGGACGGGGTTCGCCGAGTGGCGGGACGGGGCGGTGCGGCAGGGTTCGCTGACCGTGCTGGAGGACGTCGAGCTCCCGCTTTTTCCCCGCCGCGTCACCGCATACCCGTTTCTCAGCACCGAGCTACGGCGGCTGGCCGAACACCTCGGGCTGCGCGAGGCCCGCTGGTACAACGTCTTCGACGGTTCCGCCGCGCTGTCGATGCTCACCGGCTGGCAGGGCAGGGCGGCTACCGGGTCCGCGGACGACCATGCCGCTGCCGTTTCGCGGCTGGTCCGGGCCAGCGAAGTGGACGCCGCCGGCCGCGCCCCGTACCAGGCCATGTCGCTCCGGATGACGGGCTCGCGCGACGGCGTGGAACACACCGCCGACGCGGTTCTGCGAGCGGCCGACGGCTCCCGGCTGACCGGCACGGTCGGCGCGATCACCACGGCCGCGGCGCTGGCCGGCCGGGTGCCGTCCGGCCTGCACTACGCGGCCGACGTCCTCGATCCGGGCGCGGTGCTCGGCGAGCTGACCGAGGTGCTGCCCGAGGTGACACTGCGCGAGTTCCACGGCACACCGGCGTCCGGCGCGGTGTTCGACGAAGGACTGTTGTGACCGGAGGATCAAGGCACCACGAGAAGTCAGGAGAATGATGAGCAAGGACACGGCGCTCCGATTCGGCGCTTTCGCGGTGACGAACCGGTATCCCGGCCAGTCCGACGCCCAGGTGCTGAACCGGGCACTGGCCGCGGTGGACGCGGCCGAGCAGGCCGGCTTCGACGACATCTGGATAACCGAGCATCACTTCAACGACTACGGGGTGAACCCGTCGGGGCTGACCTTCGCCGCGAACATCCTGGGACGTACCAAGAGGATGCGGGTCGGTACCGCGGTGACGATCCTGCCGCTGCACTCTCCGGTCCACACGGCGGAACAGGTGGCGTTGCTCGACCATGTCTCCGGCGGGCGGTTCGACCTCGGGGTCGGCAGGGCGGAGCCGGTGCTGGACTACGAGGCGATCGGCCACGGTGTGGAGTACTGGCAGCGTGGTCTGGCCGAATCGCTCGATCTGCTGCTGCAGTCCTTCGGCGGCAAGGTGTCCTCGGACACCGACCTGTACCGGTTCCGCGAGGTCCGGCCGCAGCCGCGGCCGCTGACCACTCCGCACCCGCCGGTCTACGTGGCTTCGAACTCACAGTCCTCATTGGAGCTCGCGGCCAGGCAGGGCCTGCCGATGCTGTTGTTCTACGACAAGAACGACGTCACCAAGGCGGAGATGGTCGCCAGGCACAGTGAGCTGGCGGCCGCGGCCGGGCATCCGCGGGACGGTTACGACCATGCCTTCGCGGTGTTCACTCAGGTCAACGACACCGTGGCGGAGGCGCAGCACCTGGTGCGGGACGTGACGATGCCGGCACTCGCCGCGGCGCAGGCCGACTACCACCATCTGATCGAGACGAAAACCCATTTCGAACCGGAGGCGTTCATCGGCCGGTTCGGGTCCTATGTGCTCGGCAACCATCCTGTCGGCACACCGGACATGTGCATCGAACGTCTGGTGCGGAGCATCCGGGTGTCGGGCTGCCGCCGGGTGCTGTGCGAGGTGCTGGCCAGCGGCGACGACGAGGGAACCCTCACCAACATCCGGCGGCTGGGCGCCGAGGTGCTCCCCGAGGTGCGTGCCCGGCTGGCCGGGGACTGACGCCCGCCGGGCAGGAGTGCCCGCATGGCGTGGGCGGGTGGCGGTGGCCGGCCGGCACCCGCCCACGCCCCGGCCACCGCGGGCCTGGGGGGAGAGCACCGCGGTGGGGGGAGCGGCGGTCAGCCGCCGGTCATCGCCCGCAACCGGGGAATTCCCCTGGTACCGAACAGTTCCACCGACCTGCGGATCAGTGCGGGGTCCAAAGTGGAGAAATGCGCGTGCAGGCTCGCGATCTCGAACCCGCCGCACTCCTCGTGATAGCGCAGCATCGACTCGACGACCTCCTCCGGGGTGCCGGCCAGCATCGACCCGTTCTTCACCGAGCTGTCGAAGTCCTCTTCGGCCATCTTGGCCAGCATCTCGGGATAGCCGGGGTAGTCGGCGCTGGTCGTGCCCGCCCAGTCCGATGCCGCGTCGATCAGGCTGTGCAGGTAGTGGTTGACGGCGTCCCTCGGTGCCTCCAGCGCCTCGGCCGAGGTTTCCGCGCAGTAGGTCTGGAAAGCGATCATGACCCGTCCGTCGCCGGGGTGTCCCGCCTCCCGCCACGCCTTCCGGTACGCCGCGATCAGCGAGCTCATCGCGGAGGTCTGCAGCGCGGTCGTCATCACGCCGTAGCCGAGTTCGCCGGCTCGCTGGAAGCTCTTCGCGCTGGAGATCGCGGCGATCCAGAACGGCGGGCGCGGGCGTTGCAGCGGCCGGGGCAGTGAGGTGGTCTCCTCGAACGAGTGGAACTGCCCGGAGAATGCCGAGTTCTCGTGCTCGAGGAGTCCCTCGACGGCGGCGATGCCCTCGTCGAACCGAGACCGGCTTTCGTTGATGTCCACGCCGAACCGGCGGAATTCGTGCGGCAGGAAGGCGCGGGCGAACCCGACCTCCAGCCGCCCGTCGGAGATCGTGTCCACCATGCCGATCTCGCCGGCGAGCTTGAGCGGGTTGGTGAAGATCGGCAGCACCGCTCCGGTGATCAGCCTGAGGTTCTTGCTGCGCTGGGCCGCGGCCGCGAGGAACAGCAGCGGGTTCGGCGAATACCCACCATAGGCGTGGAAGTAGTGCTCCACGGTGCGGACGTGGTGGTAGCCCAGTTCGTCCGCCAGCTCCACCAGGTCGAGGCATTCGGCGAAGTAGTCCCTGGCGGGTTTGCTTCGGTGGTCGCAGTCCGGGAAGAAATGCAGTCCGACGTCAATCATCGGCAACTCCAATCAGCGGGAACGTCCTGGTATCGCGCCGCGGCGGGCGCTCGTGGTCAACGCGTGTTCGGGTGCGCGGCGGTCGGCCGGATGGCAGGCGCCAGCCACACGAACAGCAGCAGCGCCGCGAGCAGGAGGGTGGTGGTGATGAAGGGCGCCAGTGGCGCGAGCTGGTAGAGCCCGGTCCCGATCAGCGGGCCGAACACGAACGTCAGCGCGTTGTTCGCGCCGACGATCCCGGCCACACCGCCCTGTTCGTCCGGACCGACCAGCAGCGTCGGCCCGGACATGTAGCCGGGCAGGCCCATGCCGAGGCCGAGGCCGAGCACGGCGAGGCTGACCATGGTGCTGATCAGTTCCGCGCCGAGTGAGACGCCGAGGAAACCCAGGCCCGCCAAGGTGATCCCGATCCGGAGCAGCCGCAGTGGTGGCCAGCCCAGCTTGGGCACCAGCGCCGCCTGCGCGAGCAGGTAGGGCACTCCGAGCGCCAGCAGCGCCCACGAGGTGTACTGGGCGGCGTCCCCCGGGGCCA
This sequence comes from Amycolatopsis sp. NPDC059027, assembly GCF_042739735.1. Taxonomy (NCBI): domain Bacteria; kingdom Bacillati; phylum Actinomycetota; class Actinomycetes; order Pseudonocardiales; family Pseudonocardiaceae; genus Amycolatopsis; species Amycolatopsis sp. NPDC059027. Next base: position 34,491 of record NZ_JBHYIK010000077.1, read on the forward strand.
GGTCGAGCCGGTCCTGGAGGAGGAACCCGACGGTGATCTGCATGATGCCGAGCGCGAGGAACAGACCGAAACCGGGGACCAGGAACGGCCACAGCCGTCGGTCGAACGGGCTGAGCTTGGCCGCCTTCGGCTTGTCCACGTGCCTCGACTCCGTCGGCAGCCGCAGCCACACGATCGCCGCGACGAACGCCAGCACCGCGGGCGCCACGTACATCGAAAGCAGCAGGCTCGCCTTGCCGAGCAGCCCGCCGAGCAGCGGGCCGACGACGATCGCCAGCCCGCTCGCCGCGCCGACCCAGGACAGCCCGCGCACCCGGGACCGTTCGTCCGGCGTCACGTCCGCCACGTATGCCTGCGCGGTCACCGGAATGGCGGCGAGCAACGCACCGTAGACCAGGCCCCTTGTGCACAGCATCATGACGAACGCGACCGCTCCGCCGACGGTGTGGTTCAAGCCCAGGTGCGCCACCACGGCGAACAGCAGCAGCGCCGCCGCCCCGCCGAGCAGGGTGAGCACCAGTACTCGTTTGCGGCCGATCGTCTGGCTGCGGCGTCCCCAGAACGTGCTTCCCAGCACCACCATGATGGCCGAGGTGGTGATCACCATGCCGAGCTGGAACTCGCTGATGTCCAGTTCACGGGCCAGCGGCGGCAGGATCGGCGCGATGATGTACTGACCGCAGAAACCGCCGAAAACGGCCAGGTAGACCAGGAACAGTGCGCCAGGCGCGGCGGCCGGACTGCCGTCGGCGGGGTGGCGGGTGTGCTCTGGTGCGGTTCTTTCTTCCATGGTCCTGCGCTGCCCTCCCGGAGTCGCGGCTGACGACCTGCGCGGGTACTCGCCGACCTGGTTCGGCACCCCCTGCGCACCGAGTATTGCACACCATTCAACAAGTAAGTGTACCCTTATTTTCTGGTGGGGTGCCGATCGTGCAAGCAGGAGAGATAGGGTTTCGTCATGGTGGAGTCTGGGCCAGGAGGGCGGTCGCGCTGGGCGGCAGGGCTGCCGCCGATCACCCGGAGCGGTGTCATCGATGCTGCGTCGCAGCTCACCAGGGAACACGGACTCGAGGGCTGGACGGTACGCCTGCTCGCGTCGCGGCTCGAAGTCTGGCCTGCGGTGATCTATCACCATGTCGGCGACCGGGAGGCGGTGATCCAGGCGGTCACCGACCATGTGGTCGCGCAGATGCCGTTGCCGGACGCGGACCTGCCCTGGCGGGAATGGTTCTACACGCTGCTCGTGGACGGGCGTGACGTGCTCCGCCGGCATCGCGGGGTCGCCCGCCGGATGCTGGTCCAGCAGGGGCCGCTCGTGCCCTCCGCGCTGCGCCTGATCGACACCGGGGTGCAGGTGCTGCAGCGGGCCGGGCTTGGTGACGAGGAAGCGCCGAGTGTGTACAGCTACCTGCTCAACAGCGGTGTCACGCTGATCGCGGTCGAGGACGACCGGGAGACCAACGCCAAGGCCAGGGCGACGGCGGTGGAGGCGCTCGGCTTGTTCCGCGACGACACCGAGCAGCCCGGTCTTGCCGCGCTGGGACGGTTGCTGCATCGGGAATACGCCGACGCGGAGTCGGCGCGTACCTACCAGCGCGAATTTTTCGCCTACTCCGTCCAGCGTTCCCTTGATGGTGTGCAGGTCCGGCTGGACGAGCTGAAGGCTGAAGAGGGAATCGGCTGAACCGGTCATCCGGCTCACCGGACCGTGCTTCGTTCGGGGTGGCCGGGGAGCGGGCCGACCCGATCCGGCGACCAGTTCCGGTACTTCCGCCGGAAGTAGACGATCGGGTAGGAGTCCTCGCGCGGCGGCTGGCCGATTTCGGCGCGGCCGATGAGGACGACATGGTCGCCGACCACGGATTCCTGCGCGACCGAGCATTCCAGCCACGCGATGACGCCTTCGCACAGCAGGGGCAGGCCGCTTTCCGTCCAGCGCCACGGCACCTCGGCGAACTTGTCGTCCCCTTTGCCGGCGAACGCGTGGCAGATCGCATCGTGCCGGTCGGCCATGAAATGGACGATGAAGCGCTTCCTGGCGCGTAGCGCGGGTAATGTCCTGCTGCTGAGCCCGATGCAGAGCGACAACAGCGGGGGATCGGCGGAAATACTGCACAACGCGTTGGTTGTCAGGCCGGCCGGGACCCGGGCCGTTGTGGAGGTCGTCACGATCGCCACTCCCGTCGGAAAAGCGCTCATGACCGCGAAAAACGTCTGCTGGTCCATGTTCGGATATTAGCGCGCGATCACCGGGGGTACGGCGTGTGAAACATTTATGACGGACTCCTGCAAACTCCTTGCGACTTGCCTGCGACAGGCTCACGCTAAATTAACCGGTAGTCAACGACTGCGATTTCGGCTGCCTCGAAGAATGGGGTTGGTGGTGCATGGTGCTGATTGGCCAGGACGACCCGTGGCTGCGGTGTTTCACTTCCGGGCAGCGGGCAGCTGTGCGTCTGGTGTGTTTCCCGCATGCGGGAGGCACCGCCGGCTTCTATCGCGACTGGCAAACGGCGCTGCCGCCGGACGTGGAACTCCGCGTGGTGCAGTATCCGGGACGCGAAGAGCGCATCAACGACCCGTGCGTCGACGACATGGCGGAACTGGCCGACCGGATCACCGCTGCCGTGCTGCCGCTGGCGACCCGGCCGCTGGTGTTGTTCGGGCACAGCATGGGTGCCGCGGTCGCCTACGAGGTGGCTCTCCGCCTCGAGGAGCGGCGCCGCCCTCCGGAGCGGTTGCTCGTTTCCGCGCATCCCGCACCGCACCGGCAGCGCGGCGGCTCGGTGCACCTGCTCGACGACGACGGACTGGTCGCCGAACTCCGTGGCCTCGGTGGTACCGGGACCGGCGTGCTGGACAATGCGGCACTGCGCGAGGTCGTGTTGCCGGCGGTGCGCGGCGACTACCGCCTGATCGAGAACTACCGGCCGCGCGCGGTGCGGCCGCTGGCCACGCCGGTCGTCGGGCTGCTCGCCGACCGCGATGGTGAGGCCACCCATGACGAGATGAGCGACTGGGCACTGGCCACGACCGGCCGATTCGAGCTGCGGGTGTTCCCCGGCGAGCATTTCTATCTCGTCGGCCACCGCCATGCCGTGATCGAGGAGATACTGCGCGGTCTGCGCCTGCCACACGCCGGCCGGGTCAGCTGGCCGTCCACGCCCTGACCGTGGCCGAGCCGGTGAGCCGCCACTGGGCCGCCCTGCTGCGCTCGGTCCAGAACGCGGCGTAGCGGCCGCCCGCGGCCAGCAGTTCGTCGTGGGTGCCGCACTCCGCGATCCGGCCCTCGTCCAGCACCGCGATCTGGTCGGCGGCCTTGACCGTGCTCAACCGATGCGCGATGACCAGCAGGGTCCGGTCGGTGCTCAACGCGTCCTGCACGGCGGCTTCGGTTTCCCAGTCCAGTGCGGCGGTCGCCTCGTCCAGGACCAGAATCGGCGCGTCCTTCAGCAACGCCCTGGCGATGGAGACCCGTTGCCGCTCGCCGCCCGAGAGCAGGGCACCGCCCTCGCCGACCATCGTGTGCCAGCCGCCGGCGAGCCGTGCGACGATCTCGTCCACCCGCGCCCTCCTGGCCGCCTCGGCCACGTCCGCGTCGGGCGCGTCCGGTCTGCCGACCCTGATGTTCTCCATGATCGTGTCGTTGAACAGGTAGACGTCCTGGAACACCAGGGACATCCGCGCCATAAGCTCGTCCTGGTCCAGCTCGCGGACGTCGACCCCGCCGATCCGCACCGCGCCGGCGTCCACGTCGTGGAATCGCGCGATCAGTTTGGTGACCGTGGTCTTGCCTGACCCGGACGCACCGACCAGCGCGGTCATGCTGCCCGGCGGGATTCGCAGGCTGACCCCGTCGAGCACCGGGCGGTCACGGTAGGCGAAGCGCACCGAGTCCAGCTCGATTCCGTTGTCCGACGGCGTTTTCGGGTCATCCGGTGTCGGCAGGGGCTCGGCGGCGAGCACCTCGTTGATCCGGATGAGCGCGTTGCGCGCGACCCTGGCGGCGCCACCGATGTCCGAGGCCGCCATGATCGGCTCGACGAACCTGGTCGCCAGTACGAGCAGTGCCAGCAGTTCCGCCGCGCCAAGGGAACCGCCGAGCGCCAGGTAGACGCCGAGGATCAGGATCGCGGTGTAGGCGGCCTGGATCACGAGCGCGAAACCGATCGTGCCGGGCAGCCCGAGCAGGATCATCCGGCGGCTCGCCGCGTGCTGCGCGGCCAGCGATCCGGCGAGCGGCTCGTGGCCGCCGGTCGTCCGGCCGAACGCACGCAACACCTGCTGGGCCCGTGCGAACTCGATCACCCGGTCGGCCGCTTCGGTAGTGGCCTCGTCCCGGACCAGGTCGGCCCGTTGCACCAGGGAACCGCTCCACCGGTAGGCCCCCACCAGCACCGGCGCCGCGATCAGCGCGGCCAGCGCCAGCCGCCAGTCGAAGCTGAACATGAGCACCACCACGGTGGCCGGGGTGACCAGTGCGGTGACCAGTGGCTGCAGCAAATGCGCCGGGACACCGATGATCTCCAGGACGTTCTGGCCCGCCAACCGGCTCACCTGGCCGACACGGGCGCCGGTGAACCAGCCGAGCGGTAGCCGCACGAGGTGGTCACCCAGTCGCTCGTGCAGCTGGCGGGACAGCGCCGCGCCGCTGGCGTAGCCTGCCAGCTGCGCGCGGTACTGCGCCACCGCGTAGGCGATCGTCACGACGGCGAGTACGCCGAACCATCGCCACGCCGCGGGATAGTCGGCGGCGAACAAGGCGCGGAGCACCGGAACGAGCAGGACGAAGGCGACGCCCTGGAGTACCGCGGTCAGCCCGAGGCCGAACAGCAGAAGCCGCAACGGCCTGGTGTTGCCGGCACCGAGCGCCGCGATGAGCTGGCGGATCACGGCCGTTCCTCCTTGACGTCCACTGTGGATTGATCGGATCGGTCGTGCGAGTGCCACATCCTGGCGTAGGTACCGTGCAGCCCGAGCAGTTCCTCGTGGGTGCCCCGTTCGACGACCCTGCCGTTGCCGAGCACCACGATCTGGTCGGCCCGCACGATGGTGGACAACCGGTGCGCGATCACCAGCAGGGTCCGCCCGGCCACCAGCGTGGACACCGCGTCCTGGATCGCCGACTCGGACTCGGAGTCCGCCGACGCGGTCGCCTCGTCCAGCACCAGGATCGGTGCGTCCGCCAGCAACGCCCGGGCTATCGACATTCGCTGGGCCTCACCACGGGAAAGCTCGATGTCCTCGCCGATCACCGAGTCGTATCCGTGCGGGGCGGCCAGCAGGCGCTCGTGCAACCGCACGGCGCGTGCCGCGGACCGAACCTCGTCGACCGTGGCGTCCGGGCGGGCCAGCCGGAGGTTGTCGATGGCCGGGGCCCGCAGCAACTGCACGTCCTGGAAGACGAAGGCGACCAATCGGTACAGCTCGGCGGGGGGAATCCGCCGGATGTCCACCCCGCCGATGCTGATCGAGCCGGCGGTGGTGTCGAAGAACCGGGGCAGCAGCGCCGCGACCGTGGACTTGCCCGATCCGGACGGCCCGACCAGCGCGGTGACCGTTCCGGGCGAGAGGGTCAGGTCCACCCCGCGAAGGACGTCGACCTGGTCGTCGTAGGAGAAACGGACATCCCGGAACTCCACCGTCCGCTCCTTCGGTGCCGTTCCGCCGGCGGGGGTAGCCAGTTCGGGGGTGGCCAGCAGGGTGGTGATCCTGGCCGCGGCCAGCCGTCCGGCCCGCAGGCTGTCCCCGCCGTGACCGAGTGCGGCCACCGGCGCGGTCAGTGCGAGGCCGAGCAACGCGAACGGCAGTACGTCGACCGGGGCGAGCGCGCCGCCCGCGGCGAGCCCGATGCCGCCCGCCAGCAGCACCAGCAGCGAGAAAACGGGGGAGAGCAGGAAGTTCCGGCTCGCGGCGAGATGGACCACGGTACGTACCCAGCCGAGGAAGAAGTCGGAGAAGTCATGGGCGGCCGCGCGGAACCGCTCATGGGCCCGGCCGGACTGGCCGAACGTCTTCACCACGGCGATGCCCTGTACGTACTCCACCGCGCTACCGGCGATCCGCGCCATGGCACGGTCCACAGTGTCCTGTTCGCGTTTCCGGTCGCCCGCACCGAGCCGGAAGTGCACCAGCAGCCCGAGCGAGGGCGGCACCAGCGCGACCAGGGTCATCCGCCAGTCGACGGTGACCAGATATCCCAGCGACACCAGCGGAACGACGATCGCCGACGCGAGCTCGGCAGGGGAATGCGCGACGAGATGGTGCAGCGCGGTGACATCGCTCTGCAGTGCCTGGTTGACCGACCCCGAGCTGTGCCGGCCGAACCAGCCGAGCGGCACCCTGGCGAGCCGGTCGGCGAGACGCCGCCTGATGCGCAGCTGGAGATCGTTGTCGGCGAGGTGGGTCACCAGGCCGGCGAGCGCCAGCAGGATCAACCGGAGCAGCAGCGCGGTGGCGCCGACCAGGGTGATCGTCCACGCGCGGCCGGCGTCGGCGGGGCCGTCGGCGAGCAGCACCCGGCCGAGCTCGGCCACCGCGATGAACGGGACCACTCCGGCGGTGGCGGAGAGAATCTGCAGCCCGACGGCGAACGCGAGCCGGCCGCGGACCGGGCGCACCAACGCCCGCAGCGCGGACCTTTCGGTGCCGCCGCCGGGTGCCGCGGGGGAGGTGTCCGTGGGCTCGGTGTCGGTTGCCACCATGGTCATGGCCCGAGTATTGCACAGTGTCTAAGAAATAAGCACACCCTTACCAGTTGGCCGGTCAGGACAGTGTGTAGCCACCGTCGATCACGATCTCGCTGCCGGTGTGGAACAACGGCTCCGGCGCCGCCAGGTAGACCGCCAGCCTGCCGAGATCGGACGGCTCGCCCCAGCGGCGTACCGGGGTCCGGCCGGTCATCCGCTCGGTGAATCGCTCGGACCGGCGGAACCGGCTGGTCATCGGCGTGTCGATCCAGCCGGGCACCATGGCGTTCACCCGGATCCGATGCCGGGCCAGCTCCACCGCCACCGACTTCGCCAGCGCCAGCACACCGGCTTTGCTTGCCGCGTACTGGGAACCGAGTGCCTGGCCGCGGAGCCCGGAGATGGACGAGATCGCGACCAGCGACCCGCCGCCGTTGTCGATCATGTGCCGCGCGGCGGTCTGGAAGGTGAGGAACGTTCCCTCCAGGTTGACCTGGACGACTCGGTGGAATTCCGCGGGCGAGGTGCCGGCGAACGTGGACTGTCCTGCCGTGCCGGCGGCGGCGAAACACGAGTCGAGCCGCCCGAACCGCTCGACAGTGCCCGCCAGGCTCCACGCCAGCTGTTCCGGGTCGGTCACGTCGCATTCGGCGGTGTGTACCTCGGCGCCGGCGGCCATCAGCTCCTTGGCCGCGCCGGCGTTCTTCTCCGTGTCCCGGGCCCAGATCGCGATCCGGGCACCCGCCTGTGCCATCGCCTGTGCGATGCCGAAGCCGATTCCGCTGTTGCCACCGGTGATCACCGTGACATGACCGGTGAGATCGCCGAGCGTGCTGTCCGTGTCCACCATGCACCTTCTCCCGAAAGGAATTCCGTTCCTCGCCGACCCGATGAACGCCGGGCGCGCCTACAACGCGCCTTCCTCGACGACGTCGGCGGTACCGAGCGGTGTGTCCAGCACGGTCAGCACGTCCACCACGCCGGAAGCGCGCAGTTCGTCGTAGGCGGCCTGCGGTGCCAGCGCCTCGTCGGCGTGGTGCACACCGGCGCCGATCTCCCCGCCCAGCACGGCCAGCGCGGTGCGGGCCGCGATCGTGCCGTTCAACCGGTAGGGCTCACGCACCCGGAGCAGCAGGGAGCGGGTGGCGGGCCGGCCGTCCAGCTCGCCGTCCAGTTGCGCCAGCAGCACCAGATACGGCTCGGAGCCGACCAGGTCGACCTCCGCCGAGCGGCTGAGGTCGAGCACCATCGCGGCGGATTCCCCGGCGCCCTGCCAGTGCGCGCGGTTCAGGGTCGCCAATGTCTGCCTGCCGGGGTAGACGTTGTACCAGCTGAGCTCGGCGAGGCCGAGGGCGGCACCGAGCCGTTCGGCTTCGGTGCTCAGATACGGCAGGGCGGTCACCGGCTCGGGGAACAGCGGCAGTTCGGCATCGGGCAGCGGGCTCAGCGCACGGGAGGCGCGGGCGCCGCCCCGCCACATCGCCAGCGACTCGCCGAACCCGTTGTGCAGGCTGGCCAGGAAGTCGGCCGCGCCCGCGGGCGGGAAGTGGTCGAGGCCGCCCATGTAACACAGCAGGCGGCGTGGCCGGCCCGGGTACTGCCCGGCAAGCCAGCGCGGCAACAGTCCGGAGAGACCGGGCAGGACACCGGCGGAAAGCACGGCGGTCCGTCCCGGTGCGGTGCCTGCCAGCAGCTTATGGGTGGCGTCGTAGCCGCCGACGTCCACGTAGTCCGCACCGGCGGCGAACGCGGCCCGCGCGACCCGGTCGGCGATCCGGTAGGACGGCCCGGCGCAGTTCAGCACGACCCGGCAACCGGCGCAGAACCGCGCCAGGCTGTCGCCGTCGGTGAAGTCCACCGCCATCGCCTCGGCAGGCGGGCCGGACGTGGCCGGCTCGGTGGTGACCAGTTCGCGCGCGGCGGTGAGGTTCCGGCCGCCGATCCGGACCCGCGCCGCCGCGGAGCGCAGTATCCGCCTGCTGGCCGTGGCGCCGACCGCCCCGTAGCCACCGACGACGCCGATCAGCGGCGGTCCGGTCATCGGGTCCACACCTCCCTGGCGAGCAGTTCCGCCGAGCGGCGCGCGTTGCCGGCGTCGAGGCAGTGGAAATGGTCGCCGGGGATCTCGCGCACCCGCAGCGTGCCGTGGCACAGCTCGCCCCAGAACTCCTCCAGGTTCGCCGGCTGGCCAGGCAGGAACTGGCCGGCACCACTGTGCCGGAGCAGGGTGAGGTCGCCGGTCCACGGTTCGGCCCGGTGCTCGATCACCGCGCGCAGGCTGTGCTCGAAAACGTCGTACATCGGGCCGAGCCGTTCCGGCTTCCGCACGTCGCCCGCCGGTGTGGATCCGTTCTTCACCGGCGACATTTCGGTCAGCGCCGATCCGGTCGCGACCAGCTCCCGCGCGATCTCGCCGAGCCGGTCCTCCCGGCTGCGGGTGGCCAGGTCCCGCATGGTCGCGGCGATCGCGTCCAGCTCGGGGTCGCCACCGATCCTGCCGAACGCGCCGGGCACCAGGTGGCCGGGGTTGTCCGCGAGGGCGGATCGCAGCGCACGGCCGAACAGCTCGTCGTCACCGGGGAACCCGGCCCGCCCCGCTTCGATCCCCATCACCCTGCTGAACAGGTACTCCATCAGCAGGGGGTCGTCCACCCGATAGGGCGGGCGGTAGCTGCTGATCACCGCCAGGGTGGTCACCTCGGCGCCCCGGCCCGCGAGCCGGCGGGCGAGCTCGGTGGCCAGCAGCCCGCCCATGCAGTACCCGACCACATGGAACCGCCCGCCGACCTCGGTGACGAGCCGGTCGGCGTAGTCCTCGGCGAGCCGTTCGAGCAGCGTGGCCGAGTCCATCGCCAGGTACGGCCCGACGTCGTTCACCGCGAACCCGACCATCGGCATCGTGCTCCGGTACCTTCCGGTCAGCTCGCCGACCAGCGCCCGGTACGGCGCAAGGGTTCCGCTGCCGTCGTGCACGAACACGCCGACCGGCTGATCGCTGTCGAGCCGTCGTGGCAGCCGATCGCCGACGACCGGCATCAGCGGGCTCACCGGGTGACCGTGCCCGGATCCGTGGTGCTGCCGGAAGTGCGTGGCCAGCGCGGCGACGGTCGGGCGGAGCAGCATTCTGCGCAGCAGGCCGTCCCATTCCATGCCTCCCGCCTCGGCCACCTGTTCCCGTAGCCTGCTGACCAACTGGGCCACCAGCAGTGAGTCACCGCCGAGTTCGAAGAAGCTCCGGTCACGGGAGACGGCGGGCAGGCAGAGTACTTCGGCCCAGACCGCGGCGATCCGCCGTTCCAGGTCGCCGACCGGTTCCGCGCCTGCCGAGGTGACCTTTTCCGCGGTGCCCGGCAGCCAGGACTCCAGGGCCCTGCGGTCCAGTTTCCCGTTCGCGGACAGCGGGATCGCGTCGACCACCTGAATTTCCGACGGGATCATGTACTCCGGCAGCGGCGGGGGGGGGGGTGGGCCGCGGCGGGGGGGTCGGGCACAGTGGGGTGGGGGGGGGGCGTGGGGGGCGCGCGCGCGTGGTGACGCGCGGCGGCGCGCTCCGGGGGGGGCCGGGGGGGGGACCGCCCGCG